>JAJYFT010000162.1 GCA_021790815.1 Actinomycetes bacterium | reverse complement strand
TAGGTACTGTACGTACATTTTAAGGAACCAGTATTTTCTTAGCTGTTTCTTAGTTGCTTGGGCGCAAGTTTACAGAAATGCTTCCCACCTAGCAATTACAGAAGCAGAACACTGCAAACTAATAAATGCTTCAATAATTTAGTATTACAAACTGCCCCATACAATATTAAAACTTTAATTCTTCAAATTGCAGAGTTGAATTTTTGACTTTTTCCACGTAGTCACTAAATCCATAAAGTAATACTGCAAATTAAGCATTTTATAATTAAATTACGTCGTCGCATAGTAGCGAGACCAACTTTTACATCAAGTGCCCCATCGGGCAGTTAGAACTTCGTCATATACTTACCTTTACGTTAACGTCAACTATAGTAGGTATATGCCTTTAGACTTAGCCAAACAGAGCACAAATTCAAAAGACGCCAAATTGTCATCACTCAGCAAGAACTATAAGTGGATAGCACTTTCAAACACAACTCTTGGTATGCTTATGGCGACAATTAACTCATCGAGCATTCTAATAGCATTACCTGCTATTTTCCGAGGAATAAAATTAAATCCCTTAGATCCTGCTAACTTTCAATATCTTCTGTGGATTCTTATGGGATATCTCCTCGTAGGTGCTGTTGTTGTAGTTGCTCTTGGAAGACTTGGTGACATGTTTGGTCGCGTGAAAATATATAACGCAGGATTCTTAGTTTTTACCGTATCAGCAGTATTCCTTTCTCTAACATTTGGCACAGGTCAAGTTGCCGCAATTGAAATAGTAGTAATGCGGATGGTACAAGCTATTGGGGGATCGATGATCATGGCAAATGCAGCTGCAATTTTGACTGATGCTTTTCCACAAAAGGAACGAGGCATGGCAATGGGAGTAAATATTGTTGCTGCTATTGCTGGTCAGTTCTTGGGTCTGATTTTAGGTGGAGTACTTGCTTCTATTGATTGGCGTTGGGTATTTTTAGTTAATGTTCCAGTAGGTGCATTGGGAACTATTTGGGCGTACTTAAAATTGAAAGATCAAGGAGTTCGCAGTTCAGCCAAGATAGACTGGCTTGGAAATATTACTTTTGCAATTGGGCTTTCACTGATTCTTGCAGGAGTAACCTACGGAATTGAGCCATACGGCAGCTCATCAACAAGTTGGCTAAGTCCAAAAATAATGACGCTGATCCTAACCGGAGTAATTGTACTTGTAATTTTTTGGAGAATTGAACTACGTGCTGCTGATCCAATGTTTAGGTTAAAACTTTTTAGAATTAAAGCTTTTTTATATGGAAATATTGCTGGGCTACTTGCTTCCATCGCCCAGGGCGGACTTATGTTCATGCTAGTAATATGGTTGCAAGGCATCTGGCTTCCATTGCACGGATATTCATTTGATCAAACACCGCTTTGGGCTGGCATATATCTACTTCCATTAACCGCCGGTTTTCTACTATCAGGTCCACTTTCAGGTGCACTTTCAGATCGCTTAGGATCTCGACCTTTTGCAACCGGTGGCATGTTGCTTGGGTTTCTTTCATTTGGCGCATTAGCGTTCTTGCCTGCAAACTTTTCATACTCAGAGTTTGCGATAATCCTATTTATCAATGGACTTGCCTTCGGTTCGTTCACTGCTCCAAATACCGTAACAATTATGAACTCGGTTCCGCCTAACGAGCGGGGTTCAGCTTCTGGAATGAGAGTCACGTTTAGAAACATAGGGACACCACTCTCTATTGGTCTATTTTTCTCACTTATGGTAATTGGCTTGTCGAATTCAATCCCACATACTATGTCAACTGGGCTTATTTCTCATGGAGTTCCTGCTTCTCAAGCGGTAAAAATAGCATCTGGTCCTCCAGTTGGATACTTGTTTGCAGCATTTCTAGGCTACAACCCTCTACGGACACTTTTAAGCCATCACGTAACAACCACAATAAATCCTCACAATTTAGCTTTCATAACCAGCAACTCATTTTTCCCAACATTAATTAGCGCTCCATTTATGTCAGGTCTTAAAGTAGTGTTAATATTCGCGTCTGCAACTTGTTTACTTGGTGCACTAGCCTCATTTCTGCAAGGAAAAGGCGAGGTAAACATTGAGGAGTTAACATGAAAGATAACGTCCGCCTACCATCGGATGAAAGCACTCTATTAAAAATTGGAGATGCCGCGAAATTTCTTGACATATCTACACGAACTCTCAGATACTATGAAGAGCTTGGGCTGATTCATCCCACTAAAGTCGATTCAAACTCAGAAAGACACTACTCTAAATTTGACATTGAAAGGCTTCTACGCATTAAGGAGCTCCAGGATCTTCTCGGATTTCGATTAAATGAAATTCGGTCGTTTATCAATGTTGAAAACAAGTTAGAAGTCCTTCGAAATAGTTATAGAAGCACAGAATCAAAAGAGAAGCAGATGCACATAGTTGAAGATGCAATTGAAATTAATACCGAAATCTTGAAAATGATAGCAGTCAAACTCTCCAAGATAGAAACGTTTCATACAGAAATATCATTAAAAGTCAAGAAACTCAAAACTCTTAAAACACAACTTTTGAAGGATCAATAATTCATGTAAACATTTAATTACCTGAAATCTTCTACTTCATTTTTTGGATCGCGGTAGGGATCGCCCTTTCGAGCGGCCTCCCGCACAGATCCCAGCGTACGGGATTACCGCACTCGACTCTTTGCCTCGAGTCGTGGCATCAAAGCGCACATTAGAAAAAGGATGTACTAGACGGGAAGACGGTAACCACTTAGTTGCTATGCGATTCATCCGAGTCCAGTTAAGACAATTGCGCTGGCTCGGCGCCTTAGTGCTTTAAACCAGAGCCATGTCACCTAAGTGCGAAATGCCGCTACACCGTCCATGTTTTTTGGCACAGCATAGTAGTTGAGATATCCTCGCATTACCGTTGCTAGCAAGCGCCCTTGTTCCGATATCGGTAGATGCACACGTTGTTGAAGTTGGTCTTTGACCTTTCTTAACTTAACTCGCATCCTCTTTGAGATTGTGATAAGGCTCAGCCAGAAGTGACCGTTCTTTGTTTAGCCATTGCTCGTCGAATTGAGTCAACTGGCATTGACATCGAAAGGATCGCCGATCCAGCTCGATTGCGTTCTTCGGCTACTGGGTCGAAGGTGCGCCTCAACTTTCTGTAGCTTGGTTCAGAAAGCGTAGCGATTCGTTCTCCATATAGCCACACGGTCAAGGGCGGTCTACTTGTAAATGTAATCCTCTTTCGGAATGACAGAAAGCTCGTAGCCAAGATCGCGTAATGCGGCAAATGTGCGCTTGAGCTGCTCTGTACTAAGTCCCGATTACATTTTGGCAAGATGTCTTCGTGGAACGCACGCTTTCTTGGCGAGTTGTTGTTGGGTAAGTCCCGCCTAGTGTCGGACGCGAATAACGGCCTTTCCGAGATCAACCGAACGAGCAACTCACCTTTGCTTCGATGGTTAATTTGTACTCATATTAATACAATATTAGATTTAAGGCTTGTGCGAATAATAGCAGAAAAGAAATAATGGCTTATTGTGCTTGAATTAGTACATACTCGTCCTGCAAGTAATCACGACGTGATGGCAATTAAGAAAAATTGCTCAGACCTAAATCAGCTCAGGTTTACATTTCCTTAACTTGCGACGACCTTTAATCATCTAGGGCTCCTCTGCTAGCGTAATCTTTAATTTTGAGGCAAGTTTTAGGCTGCGGGTTTCTTGCGAGCATCCTTT
>JAJYFT010000161.1 GCA_021790815.1 Actinomycetes bacterium | reverse complement strand
TCGGTAGCAGATGCAAACGAATCAATAGCTGAAACTTCCAGCGGAAGTTCAATGCCGCTTATTCCAGCTAGTTCGATAGCTAACCTTAAAAGATCCGGACTGTTTGGAAGGGGTGGTAAGCCCCAGGTGAAGGTGAGTGGGAAAAAGTGATCTTCTGGTGGTTCTTGATCCTCCTCAAGCGAAAGGACAGCATCTTCAAAAGAAAGTAGAATTCGTGGATCAACTTCTAGGGCAATATGGAGATCAACTGGTCCCCCGCAGCCGTCTTCTGGGTGTAGATCGACTTCCCAAACTTGTCTTAATGAGTACGTTTCAACAAAATGTCTCTCATCATGGACGTGAAATCCATGATCGACGGAGTGATCCTTTAGTTCTGTAACGTAACCTGCGACATCAATTACTGCCATTTACTTAGACTAGTGGCAAATTAAGAGCGTAATTTCAAAGTTAGATTATAAAATTCATGTTATAAGCAGGTCGACTTAGGATCTGGTGGTCCAATATTATTATCCTGCAAATGCAGCATGCGTTATCTTATTTTACACAAGATTTAATAATTATACTAATTTAGAATCGGATCTTAAATCTCAGATTTAATCTATTGTTAAGATGTACGATGAAGGAGAGTAGTGGAAGAGCTAATTGGACTTTTTCGTGATATTTCAGCTGAAATATTAAGAAACGTTGAAAAAGTGGAGGATCTGACCACGATTGGCAGCAGACCTGGACAGTACTACTTAGATTTGATTGCTGACGAAGTTGTTTTAAATCAATTGACTAAAAATCACCTTAATGTTATGAGCGAAGAGTCGGGCTTTACTGATAATTCATCCACAATTACAGTTGTAGTGGATCCAATTGATGGGTCTACAAATCTTTCTCGTTCATTGCCGTGGTATGCAACATCATTTTGTGCAGTAAAAGATGATAAGCGTATCGCAAGTCTAATAGTTAACTTAGCAAATGGAGATGAATTCTACACTATTGGAGATGGACCATCTTTCAGGAATAATCGCTTAATTCAAACCTCCGAAAATGATGATCTCTCTAATGCAGTTATTTCCTTTTCAGGATTTCCGATTGATGAGGTTAAGTATAGGCAATATAGAAGCTTTGGGGCAGCTGCCCTTGAGATCTCGTTGGTTGGGGCAGGAGGACTTGAAGGTTATGTAGATGTTAGCAGTGAAGGGCTTGGAATTTGGGATTACTATGGTGCACTTCATATTGCTTCAAATGCCGGATGCAGGTACAGTGAAGTGACTGGGCTCGATATTGACACACTTATCTATGAAAATAGGCGTCATCCAATCGTAGCTTCAAGCGAAAGGCTTTTGAAAGATTTGCGAGAGTCGTTAGAAAAAACACGACGTAGGCAAGCGATTAGAGAGGTAGTGAGGATTGCTGAGAGGAGACTGATCTGTTCGGAAAGCTTAAAAGAGCAAAAAGCTGCAAACATGTTTCTATCCTATCTGCCTAAACTTGACTCTCCCTTTTCTGAGTTTGCTGATGAAAATCATGTAACTGCATCAGCGATTGTAGTAAGCAGCTTAGGATTTTTACTCCATAAACACTTAAAATTAGGTGAATGGATGCAGCCAGGAGGACATATTGATGGCTTTGAAATGCCGTGGGAAGCCGTGATTCGAGAGACCGAAGAAGAGACGGGACTTAAAGTTAAACACTTTAGAGACGTTCCAACGGTCATTAATATCGATGTTCTTAGAGGAGTAGCGAATCACCAGCATTTTGATTTAAGATATCTTTTGACAGCTGAGCCTCTTCTTCCTAAACCTCCAATGAATGAGAGTCAAGAAGTACGTTGGATGTCGTATGACGAAGCAAAAAGCCTTGTCGATGAATCGGTATTATCTGCTCTTGACAGCGCTAACAAGTACATTGAAAGTGTCTCTTAGGTGAGGATGAAAAAATGGAGGTCAATTGCAATTAGATGAACTACTAGAGATCCAATCTCTAGACACAAGTTTGGATCAACTTAAATATGAATTAGAGAAGGTGGAAGACTCTTTAGGGCTGACAGATATGAGAGTGTCGCAAACAAAAATTGAGAGCGAGTTGAAAGATCTTGAGATCAAGATGAGTTCTCAAAGAGATGAACTGCTACGAATCGAATCTAATGTTAAAGAAATCAATCAAAAAATAAAGACCTTTAATGACAGAATGTTTGGAAGCGAAACATACGCTTCTCGTGATTTAGAACACATGAATGCTGAAGTAGAGTCTCTAAAAAGTCAAATAAGTCTCCTTGAAGATCGAGAGATTGAGATTATAGAAATATTGGAACCGTTCGAAGAAGATGTTAAGGAGAAAACTGCTGCAATGTCCGCACTTAACGAAAGTATCAAAAATACAGAATCTCAAGTTGACTCTCATATCCAGGAAATTAACGCAAGAATAGAAATCATCAAACAAGATATTGCACTAAAGAGAGAGAAGATTTCACCCGATTTATTGGGAAAGTATGACTTACTCAGAGGTCACAACAAACAAGTAGCAATTTCAAAAGTTGTGAATTCGAGGTGTGGGTCTTGCCATTTGAACCTTTCAGCCTCTGAAGTTAGTGTGCTGAAACATCTAAATGATGATAGCGAGCTTCTGCTATGCGAACAGTGCGGTTGTATTTTAGTCCATTAAAAGTAAAAGCATGCGATTTGAAGCTTGTCGAAGTATTTGATTAAATTCAATTAGGTTAAACAAACTTGACGGATCAAAGTTCTAGAACTAAAAAATGTGAGTAGACCTGTAGGCGGGGTTCTGTCCAGGTTTGCACCTTGGGTGGTCATCCATCTATGCGGTCTACCAGAAAACATTGAACGGGCAACTCGTTTTCAATTTGACCTTGCTCCGAGTGGGGTTTACAAAGCAAGTACAGTCACCTATACCTCTGGTGTGCTCTTACCACGCCGTTTCACCCTTGCCTGTGCTAATGCCATCGGCGGTCTACTCTCTGTTGCACTTTCCTTCAGGTCGCCCTGACTGGCCGTTAGCCAGCACTCTGCCCTATGGAGCCCCGACCTTCCTCAGCGTTAAAAGCCGCGACCACCTAGTCTACTCACATGACAAGTCTACCAATTCTAATATTGAACTATGTAATTTGACGTTTTGTTCGATTTTACTAATGATTATACTGGTATTTGATATCTTGTTTATGTGACGCAAAAAAAGCGAACGGACAATCTAACACTTTCACTTTTTGATCAAGATACTGTATATTCTAAAGAAACAAAACCGCAGGCTGCTGATCTTAGTAGCTCTATAGAGAATGAAGTTGAAGATGTAATGCTTGTTGACGAAGGGATAAATTTAAATCCTGTACTTAAAGTGTCTGAATTTTTCGATCAAGTAAATCAAGCTATTATGATGCAATTTACTGGTGAGGTGTGGGTGATCGGCGAGATTAGGTCACTATCAACATCTCAAAATGGTCACGTGTATCTAGACCTAATAGATACAATGGAAGCAACTAATCCCTATCCAACGACTTTAAAGGCCGTAATTTGGAGTTCGAATTGGGTTCAAATCAAAAGAGAATTCAAGCGGTACGGCCTCGAACTTGAAAAGGGAATGATAGTTAAAGTTAAAGGTGAAGCTCGCCTTTGGAAATCTGGAATTTCTGTTCAAATTAACATATCTAGTATTGATGTAGAGGCTTTAATCGGGAATCTTGCAATTGAACGCGAAAAACTCTTGAAGAAGCTACGTGAAAGTGACTTATTG
>JAJYFT010000160.1 GCA_021790815.1 Actinomycetes bacterium | reverse complement strand
CCTTTTTTAAAGTTGCTTATAAACATTTAAACAGGAGATCCTACCTAATTTCAATTATTTGAACAAATTCAGTTGTTAGAGATTTAAACTACAAACACAACTTTTAGGTATAGCTCTTGTAGGCGGACAGCTCACATCCTGGTGGTACTGAATAACCATCCATACCCATTTCAGAGGGGTGAAAGAATGGATTCGGATACGGATTTTGGCCAATAGGCTGAGCAACCTTCTATAGATTTTTAGCAATTCATGGTGAAGACCTTTTCCCAGATGATTACTTCGCTGACCTTTACTTAGAGTCCAATAGGTAAGGCCCACAGTTCCTGCAAGAGTTCTTGCAACTATCATGTTGCTTCAATCCTTAGACGGGATATCTGACCGAGAGGCAGTAGATACCTTTGCTTTTAATCTCAAATGGTAAGGTGCAGCTGGTAGTTCATTAGCTCCTGATTCTCCACATTCAACTGTTTTGATGAGACTGAGAAACCGACTTAGGGCATCTTAAAGGCCAAGGAGACTTTTTGAGACACAGTTGCAGTGGCAAAATCACCAGGAGTAGTAAAGTCAAAGACCAGGGTATTTGATTCAACTGCATTATATGACTCAGTAGCAACCCAAAATACAGTAACCCAGCTTCGAACATCAATTAGAAAAGTACTGAGCCTACTTCCAAAAGAAGCCTCAGATAAGATTCGCTTATCTCTAAAACGTGATGACAAATACGATACTTCAGGGAAACGATCATGTGACTGGGATGACAAAGCAGCAAGGGAGACTTTAATTGATGAACTCGTTAATGACTCACTTCTAGCCCTTTGTGCCATAGAGAGTATGTCTGACATAGATCTAAGTGAACCAGCCAGTGAGGCAGTAGAACTGCTTGGCTTTGTCTCTGGCCAGGACATTGAACAAGATGAAGCCGGAAAGTTCAAAATTGCCAACAGGGTGGCCAAAGACAGAATTATCTCAACTGTGGACACTGAAGCTAGACACGGACATAAATCCAAGAACAAGCGTTTTGATAACTACAAGACCCAATTATCAATAGAACCTGAATCGGAGATCATTTGTGAAACTAACGCTACTAAAGCAAATGCCCATGATCACGACGCAATCGAAGAACTCGCAAGTGAGATAGCAAATGACAGTGGTGATGACGACAAATTATCTAAAGTAGTAATTGGAGATGGAGTCTAGGGGATGGCGCATCATGGGAGTTACTAAAAGATAAGGGAATAAATGTCATAGCAAAAGTTACTCCAATAAGAAACAGCCCTGGACTTTATACAAAAGAAGACTTTGTAATTAACACTGATCAAAACACAGTCACCTTCCCAGCTTCTAAAACAGTTATTATCAAACCTACAAATCTTAAAAAGAACCAAGCTGTAAGCTTTAAGAAGTTCTGCAAAACATGTCCCTTGAAAGAAAATTGTACGAGATCTAATATTGGCAGGACAATATCTGTAAATGTCTTCGAAAGAGAACTTTCTAAAGCAAGGGAGTACCAAAAAACACCTGAGTTCAAAAAGGTCTACAGAGAAAAACGCCCCATAGTTGAAAGAAAAATAGCACATATTACGAAATCACTTTAAGGAGGTAGAAAAGCGAGAACCAGAGGACTCAAACGGGTTACCACTGACTTATATACAAGATGCGTAGTCATCAACTTAAAAAGACTTGCAATATTAAATGTAATTTATGATGGATACAACTGGAAAGTAGCTGGAACTTAAAGAAAAAACATGAATCGACTTCCGACAATGATGAAATATAAGAAATTGTCACCACGATTCAAAAACATTTTAGTAAATGGTATTCAACTAACTGTCAGCAATACTTATTTACGAATAAAAGATGAAAACCAACACTTAAATCAGCGGCCTCCTAGAGCCAAAGTTTCTAGTAGTGATTATTTGACCTCCAACTTGACCAAAAAAGTTACCCACAGCCATACAAGCAGATGCGCTCTCACAAGATACACCCTCTAACACTGCAATCTGAGAGTCATTTGAAATAAATAATTCACAAGAATACTTCGATGCTTGCAATGAAAACTCGTTACCTTGGTACCTACGACCATGTTGCACTAAAAGGTTCGTTAGTTGACCCATTTCCTGAAACCTCGAGGTACCATTATTAACCTCATAGATGTATTGGTCGGTCTCGATGAGAAATATGATTTAATCAACACCAACACGTAGAGTAGTTGTTGGGCCAAAATTGGCTGTTACAAATCGAAGGTTCCCAACCACTGAATCATAAACAACTCCTGATGTCTGGTTGACACCTATTACGCACTGACTCGAATTAGTATTTGGATCTGAAATATTGTAAAAAACTGTGGCATCGGAAATGTTCTGTTTTAGAATTGCTATTGACTTGTAAGCCATTAATGAATTGCTCAGATTCATATTTACCAAATATTCATTCAACGCCGTTTTATTCTGAGCAAATAGCACTTCGTAAAAACTATTTCCACCGGCAATAAAACCAAACTGAACTGCAATCGAAGACTTCGGCAACTGAACATCACCGATGTTGGCTACCACTTCTTCATTCTTGCCGCCATCAAGATTTACAATGCATGTCGACACATTAAGCGGATCTAATCCATACACGAACGCAAACACCTGCGACACGGTAAAAGCACTTCCTTCGCGACCGCTATCCCAAACGATACCTACACTGGACGTACATTATTTAAGCTGCTCCCATACTTTCAGATTGAAACCGCCCAACCGGTAATGCGCAATCTAGAACACAAGCCAGAAATCCAAAACAATTACACAACCTTGCAAGCATGCAATCAATAAGAGCACTATCCCGGTAGTCAATATTATTGCCACCCCGTCGAGATGTCTCGAACTTTGTAATTTCCTTTTACGCAATATAGTTCCGGTGTATAAGATTAATTTCGAAGTGACCAAAATCGCAACTTCAATCACAATATCAAGTTCCTTACCAAATGTCGTAGACTTTAAAAGATAAATGCAGTTGGGCACAGATCTGTACCTTCGCAAATATCTTACCAACGCAAATCAAGAGCCGAATGCAACTGCCAACTCGACAAGCGCAAACATAGTAATGGCAACAATACGTCTAAGTGATCGCTTTTGAAGGTCAACCTCACTCTCTCGAACTAATTGTTGTTCATCCATCTAGCCCTCTCCTCGCTGTGTTTTGCTGGCGGGGAAAATGTATCAATTGTAGTTTCAAGTAAGCCACCAATTGTTGTATGCAACATACCATTAATTAAACACTTTAGTTTGATTGGAGGGAGGACTTCCAAATAATCCACCCCAAAATGTTGTGCAATAATTTATAAAGCAAGTTTGCCAATTTATGCCGTCCGTCTCATAATACATGCCACGATTGCCATACGTGCACTCAAACCAGTTTGCCTCTACATTTACATATGCCGTTATAACATATGATCTAACGGAGAATAAACACCGGTCTGTGTTTCCAGAACTGTTTTGAAGACACGCAATTCGCTCACTCAGTTGATACTCTATACCTTTTTCGTGACCGTTTTGTTTTGTTAGGGTGGATAGGACTTGACTATACACATTTGCACTTACTGAATCCAGAACTCCTGACATAGTGGCAAAAATAGTGCAAAGTCAATTCTTTTCTTACCGTTTTGTATAAAGTAGCTTGTTATCAAGGTGAGTAAGTCTGAAACAGCTGGCTCGCCTCTGCATTGAATATCTCAGAGTCGATTCTCTGACCAACTACTTGACCTGAGGATATATAACCGTGGG
>JAJYFT010000055.1 GCA_021790815.1 Actinomycetes bacterium | reverse complement strand
AAGCAAAAATCTCGTTAATATTTTTATAGCCAATTAGAGCACCAACAAATACTCCAATTGATACTGCACCCATCTGAGAACCAGCTATTACGCCGTAGGCTCTTCCTCGAAACTCAATTGGCGTAACATCACCTACAAATGAGTTCACTCCAACTATGAAGGATCCACTGCCGAGTCCTTGGATAAAGCGAAAAACTAAAAATAGAGAAAATGGAGGTGAACTTAAAAGGGCAAATGCGCCAAACGCATATGTTCCAAGCCCAAAAATCAGAATAGGCATTCTGCCAAACGTGTCCGAAAGATATCCAGCTGGGAACTGAATAAGCACCATTGCGACGAATATTACAGATATAGTCAACCCAACTCCAGATGGAGAGATACCTTTGTGGCTTAGAAACACTGGAAGAATTGGTATTACTAAGCTGGCACCTGCCAACTGAAAAAAAACAGCAGATGCTAATAAAAATACTTTTGGTTTCCAGCTATTAAGCGCGTTAGATATGTTGACCTTCTGTCCGATAACTTGAGGGAATGCCTACTTATTTTAAATTAAGCTCAACCAGTTAACTCTATTGTAGTTGAAGAGTTTCCGTATTCGAAAATATAAGATCCCCGTGAAGATAGTGTAACTAGCAGAGAAGGGGTAGCATGGTAAGGGGTGCTATTAATAGTAAAATTAGCTGTACTTGCATTGATTACGGTTACAGTTACATAGGCTAGAGAATCAGGAAGTGAAGATTGCTCTGTAGTAATGGTTCCTGCTGAGGCATTTATAGTGACTTTGTCGATTGCATAAGAATTAAGAGGCGGGCCAGTTACGGGTGGACCAAGTATTGAGGTAGTGGTAGATGGAGGCGGTTGCGTTGTTTGGGGTGTTGAAGTGGTAGGTGCAACAGTAGTTTGGACGGCGACTGTGCTTTGAACTGTCGTTGGCAGGCTTTCAACTGTAGTTGAAACAGTTGTAGTTTGAAGAGTGGTTCTTGTAGATGACCGTAAAGTCTGTGTTGTTGAAATTTGAGGACTAGTGTTTGATGAATTCTTCTGACCACTGAATGCAAATATGGACCCTACTCCAATAATTATTAGTACCACTACGACGCCCAAAGTTACTTTTGTGATAGAAGATATTGTTGGTGATGATGAATTAATTCTGTCAAAATGGGGGACAGAGAATTCAGGTGCTGATGCTTCATATGGAGTTGGTACTTCTTGCGCACTACTATCTTGAGTTTGAAATGAGTGATCTCTCTCTGAAAATAAAGAGTCGTTATTTTGCACATTAGATTCATTGACGTTGAAGTTCTGTGATTCGTTGGATTCATTTTCCATTGTATTTCACTCCGTTATCCATGTAAAACTTGCTTGACCCACAGTAGCCCAAAGATACATTTCTGATTCTTATATAACTCTCGTTGACCATATCTCTACATATTTCATGCCACATTTACCTTTAGTAAATTCTTACTTGATGCAATTACGACCTGCATCTTCAAATCACCATTTCGCGAAATTTCGCATCTCAACAGTAAAGTGTTGTTAGCCTCATTGTGAGCATTAAATTGGAAAATAAACACAAATAACACACTTTCAGTAAGCATTAAAGTACTTAAAGCACTATTTTATACCATTTTTCATACAATGGTTTTCTCATTAAGTGTTAGAACGAGCACCTAAGTTGATTCAAGCGATCAATTTTGTAGTTAGGATCAATAGTAGAGATATTAATTTCCACACAGGAGGTGGTCGTACGCAAGAAGGTAGTAGGTTAGATCAATCAAGTTTCGACATTGTTATAGTCGGTGGAGGTCCAGCTGGGTATGCTTTGGCACTTGCTGCTGGGCTTAAGGGCAAGTCAGTAGCTTTAGTTGAGAAGGATAAGGTTGGGGGAACATGTTTGCACAGAGGCTGTATTCCTGCAAAGGAACTTCTAGAAGCCAGCCATCTCTTTAAATCAACCAAAAATGCGGGAGAATTTGGGGTTAATATTGAAAACGTTTCACTTGACTTTTCTCGAACTCAAAATCGCAAGCAGGATATCGTGGATCAACTGTTTAAGGGTTTATCAGGTCTTTTGAAGTCGAGGAAAGTCGAGATGTTCAACGGAGTTGGAAGTCTTATCCAAAATAGAGAAGTACTTGTAAATAAAAGTGATGGTAGTTCGGTGTCTTTACTTGGCAATGCTGTAGTGCTTGCGATGGGTTCAGTGCCAAAATCTATTCCAGGGTTTGATATCGACGGCGTCAACGTACTCTCTTCAGATGAAGTGCTCAACTTAGAAACTGTTCCAAAAAAAGTCGTAGTAATTGGTGGAGGCGCTATTGGGTGCGAGTTTGCTTCAATGTTCAACGATTTTGGCTCGACGGTAGTACTTCTTGAAGTCGCTCCCACACTGTTGCCAGGCTGCGATGGAGACGTATCAAACTACCTTTCTCGGTCATTTAAAAAGCAAGGAATAGATGCCAGGACTGGGGTAAAAATAGTTGGTTACTCAAAAACAGAATCAGGCTTGCGAGTAACCTTAGAATCTGGGGAATACTTTGACGTTGACAAAATTGTCGTTTCTGTTGGCAGAAAACCAGTAACTGAAACCTTGGATCCAAGTTCGACGGGAATAATTCTCGATTCAAAGGGATATGTGGTGGTTGATGAGTATATGAGAACTTCAGCCGCTGGGGTTTGGGCAATTGGTGATATCGTAAATACTCCACAGCTAGCGCATATTGGCTTCGCTGAGGCGTTAGTAGCGCTAGGTGACATTTTGGGCGAAAAAGTAATGCCAATTGACTATTCAAAAGTACCGTGGTGCATTTATTCTCACCCTGAGGTTGCATTTTCTGGGTTAAGTGAAGAATCTGCCAGAGAAAAGGGCATCGACGTAGTCGTGAAGAAAGATCCTTTAATGGGTAATAGCAGAGCAAAAATAATTGGTGAAACTGATGGGGTTGTTAAGGTGATAGCGAAAAAGGGGTTAGATGGAAAAGCAGGAGAGATTATAGGAGTTCATATGGTTGGACCCTGGGTTACTGAACAACTAGGTGCTGGATATTTTGCTGTTAATTGGGGGGCTACTGTAGATGATGTTGCTCAATTGATACAACCGCATCCGACGCTTAGTGAATCGTTTGGAGAGACTGTTCTCTCGTTAGCAGGAAAGGGGATACACCTTGGCTGAAGTAATCATGCCTCAACTTGGAGAAGCAGTTAGTGAAGGAACTGTCACAAAGTGGATGAAAAAAATTGGTGAAGCGGTAAAAATTGATGAACCTCTTTTTGAGGTATCTACAGATAAAGTGGATACAGAAGTACCATCTCCCGCGAGCGGATTTCTAACAAAAGTGGTCGTCAATGAAGGTGACACGGTAGAAGTGGGAACCGTACTTGCATTTATTGAATCTGAGCAAAATGAAGAAGTTTCAGAAAAAATTACGGAGATGACACCACTTGGGCCGCAAACCGCGCTAATCTCAAATATATCGGCGTCGAGTGTTGAGGCGGCCCCCCCACCCCCGCCTCCACTCACGTCGACTGATTCAGGTGGTACCGATAATAGTGTAAAAGAGTCATCGTTTGTAGCGTCACCGATTATTAGGCATCTCTTGAATGAAAATGGTTTAGAAGAAAAGAGTGTTAAAGGAACTGGACCAGGTGGAAGGATCACACGAAATGACGTCGAACTTGTAATTAACGGTCCTTTAGGGCATGGGCCATCAGGATCAGAAAACGTTAGTGAGAATCTTCAAGATAGTGAGGTTCACGTCTCTCGAACGCCGAAGTATTCATTTGATCAAAGTGATAATGAGGTTGTACCTTTTTCAAATATTAGAAAAAGAACGGCAGAGCATATGATTAGATCAAAAAAGGTTTCGCCTCATTCAACTGTTTCTATAGAAGCCGACTTTGAAAATGTTGAGAAGTTGCGGTCACGATATCATGAGGGAATAGAGAATGAGTTTGGTATCAAGTTAACTTATCTTCCATTTGTGGCAATGAGCGTCGTTAAGGGTTTGCGTGAGTTTCCAAGGTTAAACGCATCGGTGGATAATGAGAGTCTAATCATACACAAAGATATTCATCTTGGAATAGCTGTTGATATTAAAGGTGAAGGTCTAATAGTTCCAGTAATTCATCGTGCAAGTGAGATGAATCTTATAGGTTTAGCTCGCTCAATTAGTGATGTAGCACTTAAAGCTCGCACCAAAAAGTTAAGTGCAGACGATATCGTAGGCGGTACATTCACAATAACAAATCCGGGGCCCTGGGGAACGCTTTTAACAGTTCCGATCATCAACCAACCGGAAGTAGGTATTTTAGGGACAGATGGAGTCAAGCGCAAACCAGTAGTTGTAAGAGGCGAAGGTGGAGATGAGGCAATTACGATCCACTCAATTGGAAACT
Organism: Actinomycetes bacterium; assembly: GCA_021790815.1. Lineage (GTDB taxonomy): Bacteria > Actinomycetota > Acidimicrobiia > Acidimicrobiales > JABEUL01 > JAJYFT01. Next base: position 9,567 of record JAJYFT010000055.1, on the reverse strand, counting down.
TGAGTATAACGTTCGATCATAGAGCTGTAGACGGTGGATACGCAGCTGCATTTATTGCATCTGTCGCTCATCACATTGCAACTACTGACTGGGATACATTGATTTGACAAGTTTTCGAATTCGTGAACTAGGTACTGTTAACTATCAAGACAGTTACGATATCCAGCGCGCGCTTTTAAACTGTAGTGACTCTTATCTGCTCTTGATGGAGCACTACCCTGTTTATACAGTAGGAAAGCACGGTGACGAGCGGAACTTTCTAGGTGATAATCCGGATGAACTCATACAAGTCGATAGGGGAGGAGATGTAACTTTCCATGGGCCAGGGCAGATAGTCGGATACCCAATTTTAAACATTGGGCGAGGTCCAGAAAATGTAAAACGTCATGTCAACTTAATTGAAGATTTACTTATCAAAGTTTTAAGCGATATAGGTGTCAAAGGTGCTAAAAAGATAGATGAGTTCCCCGGTGTCTGGATTGAAAGAGATGACGACCTAAAAAAGATAGCAGCAATAGGAGTTAGGGTGTCTAATGGGAGAACCTACCATGGATTTGCATTAAATGTCAACGTAGACCTCGCTTATTACGACAAAATAGTTCCCTGCGGAATTAGTGACAAAGGAGTAACATCTCTAAAACAAGAAGGTTTTGATCTAAGCGTTAAACAAGTAATTGAGTTAATTGTCGAAAATGCAGGAGATTTCTTGATCGGTGTGAAAGGTATTCCAATTGATCGAGTTGTGTTAGATCATGATTTAGATCTCGGCAACGTTTCAGATGGTTCAAGTTCTAAAATTACGCTAAAGAGGTTGTCTAAAGCTAAAGTGTTTCAGTTGAGAGAAATTGAGGTAAACGAACCAAAACCTGTTCAGTTCAAGAAGAAGGCACTGTTTAATAGAGACTACATTTCATTGAAAAACCAACTGCAAGATCTTAATCTTGTAACAGTTTGTGAAGAAGCAAAATGTCCAAATATCTCTGAGTGTTACTCAAGTGGCACTGCTACTTTTATGATCGCAGGTGACATCTGTACAAGGGGTTGTAGTTTTTGTAATGTGAAAACAGCAAAACCAAATGTCTTAGATGTAAATGAGCCAGACAGAGTCGCTGACGCGATTCTTAAAATGGGTTTGAAACACGCTGTAATTACTTCAGTGGCAAGAGATGACTTATCTGATGGTGGGGCTGAACACTGGGTAAATGTAATAAATGCTGTCAGAACGAAATGTCCTGGTGTGTCAATTGAGGTGCTCATTCCTGACTACAAAGGGAATAGATCATCCTGGAGAGATGTATTTGATGCGGCTCCAGATATATTAAATCATAACGTTGAAACAGTTCCAAGGCTTCAAAAGGCAGTAAGACCATCAGCAAGTTACGGCAGGAGTCTCGCACTTTTAGCAAAAGCTCATGAGCGTGGACTTGTAACTAAGTCAGGCATAATACTAGGTCTCGGTGAGACTAAATCTGAGGTTGAAAGTGTAATAGCGGATCTCGCAAGCATAAACGTGTCAATTGTCACTGTCGGTCAGTATTTGCGGCCAAAGCAGTGGCATCAACCTGTTATCAAATACTACTCAAATGATGAGTTCGAAGAGTTTAAATTTATAGGCGAGAGTCTCGGAATTGGTCACGTTGAAGCTTCACCACTCACAAGATCAAGCTATCACGCAAAAGAGTCGTTTGATAAGACTCAGTTAAGTAACGTTTAACAACCGGACGATATTTTTTCATTGCCATAAAACATGACCGAGAGAATCTCATGGCTTTAGCGGCCGTGAGGAGGTTAACATATCATATCCATCTAGATTGCAAAAACGTATTTAATGGCTGCAATTTACCCTAGACTAAGAAGTCAAAATGAATATTTGAAAGTGAGTTTTGTTGGATTTAGGGATAGAAGGGAAAGTGGCTATTTGTGCTGCTTCATCGAAAGGTCTTGGTTTTGCTACTGCGTTAGCATTGGGGGAAGAAGGGGTAAAAGTTGTCATAAATGGACGTGACCCAGCGACGTTGGCAGAAGCAGCTGCTAAAATTAGTTCAACGGGAGCAACTGTTTACGCTTTCCCCGGCGATTTTACCAAGCCAGAGTTCCCAGGTCAGTTAGTGAGAGCCGCATTTGAAAGGTTTGGTCGACTCGATATAGCAGTTGCAAATGCTGGTGGTCCACCTTCAGGTGGTTCACTTTCTGTAAGCGAATTGGCATTAAAGAAAGCAATGGATGATAATTTATTTTCATCTATCAGGCTTATAAAAGTAGCTTTTAATGAAATGAAAGTTAAAAATTGGGGGAGGATAGTAGCGATATCGTCCTACAGTATAAAGCAGCCAATTCCATCGCTTTCTCTCTCAAATACAGCGAGAACTGGGTTATGGGCTTGGATGAAAACTGCCGCTAAAGATATTACTACTGACTACCCTGGAATAACGTTAAATATGGTTTGCCCTGGAATTCATGAGACGGACAGGATTAAAGAACTTAAAGGTGATATTTCAGGTCCGATTGGCAATCCGTTAGATTTTGGTAAAGTAGTCTCATTTTTATGTTCACAACAAGCAAAGTTTATCAATGGAGCAGCAATTGTAGTTGATGGGGGCGAGACTTTAGCTTTATGAAATTAAGCTATGAAGTACTTAGCTTTTGGATGATGACAAATTATAGCTAGGGTAGTTTGCTCAGGATGCAACTGAAAACCTTCACTGACCTGAACTCCTATTCGCGATGCGCCCAAAAGTTTAACTACTTTTTCGTTGTCTTCTAGCCTAGGACATGCTGGGTATCCAAAGGAGTATCTTCCTCCGCGATATTTCTGTCGAAACAGTCCAGTTAAAGTTGGACCATCTTCACTTGCAAATCCCCACTCCGATCGTACTCTGAAGTGCCAGTATTCAGCAAGAGCTTCTGCCATCTCAACACCTAATCCATGTAATCTGACGTATTCGTTGTACTTGTCAGCCTTGAATAGCTCATGAGCCTTTTTGGACACTTCACTTCCCATACTTACGACTTGAAATGCACAGTAATCAGTCTCATTGCTTTCAGTGCTTCTAAAAAAGTCTGCGATAGAAAGGTATGGGTGTTCTTTCTGCCTTGGGAATGTAAATCTTTCTATCTCTTGATTCTCCTCGTTAAGAAGTATTAGGTCGTTATTTTCGCTCTGAGCTTTGTAGTAACCCCAAACTACCTGGGGAATCAAAATATTAGAACTCTTTGCAAAGTCAATTTCCGTTCTTAAAAAGGATCTAACTCTGTCTTTAAACTCTGCGTCAATCTCACCTTTTTCTGGACGAAACCCCCATTGATTTCTAAATAAACTAGTTTCGTTTAAATATGCAGAAATATCATCGATTGAGATTCCTTTAGCGATACGACTTCCTAGAAATGGCGGGGTATATATAAAATTGTCATTTGAAACCTCAGGGGAATGACTAGGTAAGGTTGATTCGTCAATCTCCGCCAAAATTTCTGACTTACGTTTGACAGTGTGAGTTTCTTTGATTTCTCTACCAAAGTCGGGGTCTTCAACGTCCGAATCTTTGAGCTCGATTAGCTTATTCATTGTCCTAAGCCCTTCAAATGCATCTTTGCCGTAGAAGACCCTTCCTTGAAATACTTGTCTTAGGTCATGTTCTACGTACCTTCTAGTTAGAGCTGCACCACCTAAAATTACCGGAATGTCGTTGAGATTTCGACGATTCATCTCTTCAAGATTTTCGCGCATGATTAGAGTTGATTTCACCAACAATCCGCTCATTCCAATTGCATCTGCATTGTACTCAGTAAGTTTGTCTAGAATTTCAGCAACGGGAACCTTAATCCCAAGGTTGTAAACTGTGTAACCGTTGTTGGTCAAAATTATATCTACTAAATTTTTTCCGATATCGTGTACATCACCAGCAACAGTAGCCAGCACGATTGATCCCTTTGCATTTGTTTCGGATTTTTCCATGAACTGCTCTAAATGCTTAACCGCTGTTTTCATCGTTTCGGCAGAAGAAAGAACGAAAGGAAGTTGCATTTCACCTGAAGCAAAAAGCTCACCAACAGTTTTCATCCCACTTAAAAGGATGTCGTTTACAATTTCGAGTGGTTTTAGCCCACTTTGTAAAGCTTCGTTTAGATCGTCTTCTAGTCCGCTCTTGTCTCCGTCGACAATTCTCAGTTCAAGTCTCTGTTCGAGTGGCATCGAAGATCGGTCCTCTTTGGTGGTTTTTACTGAACTTACTCCTTCAAAAAGCTTAAGCAGTTCTTGAAGTGGGTCGTAAGCGCCCTGCTCACTATTTTCATCTCTGCGTCGGTCGTAAATTAGATCCTCACAGACCTGCCTTACAACTGGATCAATTTTATGTAGAGGTAGGATCTTCCCAGCGTGAACAATTGCCGCATCCAATCCAGCTTCTTGACACTCGTGCAAGAACACCGAATTCAGTGCTTGGCGCGCTGCTGAATTGAGTCCAAAAGATACGTTAGATAATCCTAAAACTGTGTGGCAGCCTTTGAGCTCTTGTTTTATAAGTCGTATACCCTCGATCGTTTCAATTCCATCTTTCCTGCCTTCTTCCATTCCCGTCGATAGTGGAAGTGCGAGTGCGTCAAATATTAAATCTTCTGGCAGAAGTCCATACTTTTTCGTGGCAAGGTCGTAGATTGATCGGGCAGCTTTGAGCTTCCATTCTCTTGTTCTGGCCTGACCATCAGTATCTATGCAGGTACAAATTACTGCCGCCCCGTACTCTTTTGCTAAAGTCAAAAATCGATCAAGTCGAGTTCCTTCTCCATCTCCATCTTCAAGGTTCACCGAGTTCAACACTGCTCTACCACCTAACCACTTAAGAGCTGTTTCGATTACCGGTGGTTCCGTTGAGTCCACAACAATCGGGACTGTTGACACCGTTGCAAGTCGTTTTATGACCTCTTCCATGTCTTTAACACCGTTTGCACCGGTATAGTCCACACAAACGTCAAGCATATGCGCACCTTCTGCAATTTGGTCCTTCGCCATTTGAGTTGTTGTTTCGAAGTCTCCTTTTAACATTGCTTCTCGAAACTGTTTGGAACCGTTTGCATTCGTTCTCTCGCCAATTAAAAGAACAGAGCTTTCTTGCTCGAAGGGCACTGTCGAGTAAAGCGATGAAGCTGCAGCTTCGTGAGTAAAATTTATTATTTTTCTTTTTTTGTCTTGTATTGCTTTCACTACGCACTCTAAGTGCTCAGGTGTAGTGCCACAACAACCTCCAATGACCGATACGCCTAAGTTGTCCACAAAGTCAACGTGAAACTTTGCGAGGTCGTCTTCTGAGAGATCGTAGTGCATTTTCCCGTCTACAACCGATGGAAGACCGGCGTTTGGTAGACACGAAATTGGAGTTCTTGAATTTCCGGTTAGATATCTAAGTGGTTCGATCATCTCTTGGGGTCCAGTTGCACAGTTCATGCCGATGACGTCAGGGTTTAATGCTTCAAGTGAGTTTAAAGCTGCGTTAATTTCAGTCCCAGGAAGCATTCTTCCAGTCAGTTCAACCGTAACTTGAGCCTGTATAGGAACAGTTATCCCTAGATTTCGCATTGCTTGACGAGAGGCTTTTATGGCAGCTTTAGCTTGAAGGAGGTCAAAAACCGTTTCAACGATGATAAGGTCTACTCCGCCTTCAATCAGACCTTCCGCTTGTTCCAAATAAGATGCATATAGATCATCAAAGCTAATTTGACCTAGAGTTGGGAACCTTGTACCTGGCCCGATTGATCCTGCAACAAACCTGGGGTGATTCTTGGTCGCATAGGAATCGGCAATTTCTCTGGCTAAACCAGCAGCTTTAATATTTATCTCTCGCGCGTACTGTTCAAGGGAGTACTCTTTTAAGACTATTGAAAACGCACCAAATGTATCTGTTTCTATAACATCTACACCTTTTTCCAAAAAAGATGCATGAACTTTTCTGATAGCGTCTGGTTTTGACAAAATAAGAGCTTCGTTGCAGCCTTCATAGATCTCTCCACCAAAATCGGTCGCGTTCAAATCTTGGAGTTGCAAGTTGGTCCCCATTGCTCCGTCAAAAATGATTATTTTATTTTTCATTGTTTCTAGGTAATCAGCCGTCACGATATATATTCTATGATACTTTGAGAAACTTAACGCAAAGTGCTAACTTAAAACAGTTATTTTGCGATAAAATAGCTACTTCTGCGCGAGAAATTTGTTTGAAAGTTTTAGATACTAATGCAAAAAAGTATTTGACGTTTCATACTTATATTTTGATGGATTTTGGAATAGCAAGGGAATTAATGGATACTGAAAGATCAGAAAAAAGGCGATCGACTTTACTGCCATCTCAGCGCGCGCAGAGCAAGTTAGCTGAAAAGCAGGGAAATGTTGCAACACTGTCAACGGATTCTGACGGTTATAAGACTGGAAGAGCTTACATACATGAGACACCTCATTTAAGACACGTACCTGGGCTTGACGGTCTTAGAGGACTTTCCGTGATTAGCGTTATGTGTTTTCACGCCGCAATAGTTGGTGCAAGTGGTTTGTACATGGGAGTTGATGGGTTCTTCGTATTATCTGGTTATTTGATAACGTCACTCTTGATAGGTGACATTACAAAAAATGGTTCTGTAAGCTTTGGGTCATTTTGGTCAAGGCGAGCTAGGCGTCTTCTGCCTGCCCTTTTTGTCATGATGTTTGTAGTTCTTTTTGTTGAAGTTGGATGGGGTGATAAAGCTCAGTTTGCCTCAATAAGAGGTGATGCTATTGCCGCTTTAGCATACGTTTCAAACTGGTACTACATTTGGACTCACACTGGTTACTTTGGCCAGGGTCAAGCAGTCTCACCACTACAGCATACGTGGTCTCTCGCAATAGAAGAGCAGTTCTATGTTGTTTGGCCTCTTTTGGTCGCAGCAGTTTTAAAGTTGAGAAAATCGTTGAAATCTATGTTTATGCTTTCGCTGGTTGGATCCATTTTGTCAGCTATTTTGATGGCAATTGTCTACGGAAATGGCAGTGGGCTTAATGCAGCTTATTACGGTACCGATACTCGGGCTCAGGCGCTTCTCATAGGGTGTGCTCTCGCATTTTTGCTTAATAAAAAGGAAGTTGTAAATAATCCAAAATTTGTTAATGTTGTTGCCGCCTTAGGCCCTATAGCGTTTGGAGTGGTAGCAATTATTTGGGCTTTTGCTGGTGGCCCACCGAGTTGGATGTTCCATGGAGGGTTTTTTATTTCGGATGTAGGAGTTGCAATAGTGATTGCATCTGCTACCCTTGCGCCTCGCAGACTTTTTTCACAAGCACTGTCTGTTGCTCCACTACGTTACATGGGTAAAATTTCCTATGGTCTCTACTTGTGGCACTTTCCAATATTTATTGTAATAAATGAAGCAAGAACTGGATTTTCAGGCGCCGCTTTGTTTGCAATACGGTTTGGAATCACGGTTTTGGTTGCAGTAGTTTCCTACTACGTAATTGAGCAACCAATTAGAATAGGTAGTTTTTTAAAGAATCGCTGGAGTTGGATTGCGACTGCAATTTCTGTAACCTTGATTTTAGTATTTTCTGTAGTCGTTGGTTCCATTTCACCTTCGAGTGCTTCAGTGGTCCTTCCAACTGGAGCAAATACGATAGCTGCTTCTCTTAAATTGAATCCGCTGCGCGTACTTTTGGTAGGTGATTCAGTTGCAGTTACGTTAGGGTGGGGCGCATCAATTGCCGCACCGTCATACGGTATTAAACTTAATGATGATGCAGCTATTGGTTGTGGAGTATTGCAGGGAGGTCTCATAAATCAGGCGGGACAGATTGGTTATCAAGGCGGTAGTGAGGGATACTGTGCAAATATATACCAAAAATACCCTAGCGAAGTGTCGAGTTTTAATCCAGATATTTCTCTGGTTTTAGCTGGACGGTGGGAGTGCCTGGATAGAAATTGGGGTAATGGATGGGAACATATTGGTGAACCCGATTTTGATAAAAGGCTCATAGCTTCATTGAATCAAGAAATTGGTGTCCTTTCTAAAAATGGTGCACTTGTAGTCCTTCTAACCTCACCTTATTTTAATATAATAAATCAAAATACTGGAATACCTTATCCTGAAAGTGACCCATCTAGAGTAAATGATTATAATTCGATTCTACGCGAAGTTGCTGCTGCGTCTAAGGGGAAAGCAGTTGTGCTAAACCTTAATGGTGATGTTTCTCCGCATGGTCAGTATGCTGAATATATTGATAATGTCCAGATTAGGTGGACCGATGGTGTTCACATTACTGAACCTCAAGGTGGTGAATGGATATCTAAGTGGATGATGCCAAAGTTGGTTAATCTAGGAGTTGCACACCGAAGCGAAAATGGTTAACGAACAAACTATACAAAGCCAAAAAAAACTTAGAATGCCTAAGATACCTGCTCTCGATGGAGTGAGAGGTGTCATGGTTATAGCCGTTACTTTTTATCATGGCGGTATGCCTAGTACTGGGGGCTTTTATTTAAGTTTGGACGGCTTTTTTGTTCTGTCGGGTTATCTCATTACGACGTTGCTATTAATGGACGAAAGAAAATTAGGGACAGTTGACTTTGCTAAATTTTGGTCACGAAGGGCCAGGAGATTGCTGCCTGCACTTTTCGTATTGGTCTCAGTTATTTTAGTATTTAATGTTATTTGGGGAAACCCAGCTAACCTTCCTACTATCAGGGGAGACGCACTTGCTGCTCTATTTTACAGCTCTAATTGGTATTACATAGTCATTCACAGTGGATATTTTGGTACTCAAGTTACGGTTTCTCCTCTTCAACATACTTGGTCATTGGCGATTGAAGAACAGTTTTATTTGTTATGGCCACTGATTGTCTATGCACTTTTGTGGTTTAAGAAGAGTTTGTGGCCAATTTTAATTTTTACGGTTAGCGGGATTGTTCTGTCAGCAATTGATCAATCAATTGTATTTAATCATGCAATGGGCATTAATCACGCTTACTATGGCACCGACGCAAGAGCCCAGGCACTTCTTACAGGTTGTGCATTGGCAATAGTATTAGCCAAGTTTAAAGTTGGATCAACGAAACGGTCTAAAACAGTTGTAAATGGATTAGCTTTAACTTCAGTTCTAGTAATGTGCCTAATGTGGTTTAATGCTTCTGGGCCTGCTCATTGGGCATTTCACGGTGCATTTACAGGAACTGATATTTGTGTAGCTTTGATCATTCTTGCTACTGTAGTTATCCCTAAAGGGGTAGCATCAAAAATACTAAGTGTTTGGGTGTTTAGAAAGGCAGGTGAGATTTCATATGGGTGGTATTTATGGCAGTTTCCAATTGATCAAGTTCTTACGTCATCAAAAGTTGGCGTCAGTGGAATGTTGCTATTTTTAGTGAGATCAGCAGCCGGAATTGGAGCGGCAACCATTTCGTTCTATCTAATAGAGCAACCAGTTAGATCTGGAAAGTTTATTAAGAAGTGGAGATCTTATGTTCTAACTCCAGTTGTAGCAATACTAGTATCAATTTTTGCAGTTCTTGTCGGCAATATGGCGCCCGCTTTTTCAGTTACAAATTATCTTCCTAGTAATCT
>JAJYFT010000159.1 GCA_021790815.1 Actinomycetes bacterium | reverse complement strand
CGAGCGTTTTAGCTGGGACAAACAAGGATTTACTACTCACTGCGTGAACTGTTTGTCGAGTTGTACCTATAGAGCCTACGTCAAAGATGGAGCGGTTACTTTTCAAGAACAAGCTGGCACTTATCCAATAAGCGATGAGATGGTTCCTGATCGCAACCCAATGGGGTGTCAAAAAGGTGCCGCTTTCCATAAACAACTTACGTCTAAAGATAGGTTAATCCATCCAATGAGGCGAGTTGGAGAACGTGGATCAGGATCATTTGAACAAATCAGTTGGGATGAGGCTATCGATGAGATTGCTGCCAAGATAGTCGAAACTATTGAGAGTTCAGGACCTGAGTGTGTAATAGTCGATGAAAGTGCAGAAGGAGGTATGGTATCTATCGCTGCTCACCTTCGATTTGCTTCAGTTGTCGGTGCAACTTCTTTAGATGGCATTGCAAGTGTTAATGATTTTCCAGCTGGGCACTACATAACCTTTGGCGCAATCACTGGTGGTGCTACGGCAGATGACAGTTTTTTTGCGGATACTATAGTTATTTGGCATGCCAATCCTGCCTATAGCCGCATTGCTTACTACCACTATTTGACCGAGGCACGTTACAGGGGAGCAAAGATAGTTCACATTGGACCCGATTACTCACCGTCAGCCATACACACGGATATCCATTTGCCGATAAATCCAGGCACAGATGCTGCTTTAGCACTTGGTGTAGCTCGCTATATTGTGCAAGAGGATCTATTTGATGAAGAATTTATTAAAACACAGACAGATCTGTCTTTGTTGGTTAGAAAAGACACGTTACGGTTGCTTCGTCCAATGGATATTGATGGCGTAAAGGATGACTACTCTTTTTATCATTTTGGAGTAGATGGAGAAATTCATTCAGCACCTAAAGATACTCTAAAACTTGATTATGATCCTTATTTAAGAGGGACTTTTAAAGTCAAAGACTTCAATGGAGAAGAATTAGCGGTAACGACAGTATTTGAACTTTTAGTTGAAGAACTTTCTAAGTATGATTTTGAAAGTGTTGCCTCAATTTGTGGTGTGACAAAGTCCTCCATTGTTACTTTAGCTGAACTTTTTGTGTCAAAGAAGGCAAAAATATTAGAAGGGTTTGATACTGCTAAGCATTTTCACGGAGATCTGATGGAGCGATCGATGAACTTGATACTTGCTCTGACTGGCAATTGGGGGAAGAAGGGTAGCGGTCTAGACACTTATATTGTATTTCCTTTTGACGGCACGTTTATTGAAGAGTTGAAGTTACAAGCAGGGGTTGAAGAGACAGAACAAGTAGTGTCGATGATGGAGATGCTATTCGGGAAGAACGAAACTGGCAAGGTGCCTCAGGGCCTTCCAAGGCCGGGTATATGGGATTTTATGGCAATGTCGGCTCTGGGTGCCACTACTACACCACCAGCATATTTTTGGAAAGATCACTGTGGATTTGATGATATATGGAAAAATAGCATGATTGATGAAGATTCTCGCACTTCAGGCCTTGTATCTTTAAGTGATTACCTTGAAAAAGCAAGACCAGATTGGGAACCATATATACGGCCTGGGAAGAGTTTAACTCCGAAAGTCCTTATCGAGCCTGGCACAAACGCTTTAAGGAGAACGAGAGGAGGGGGAAGGACACTACTGAAAAATTTATGGCCCAAATTGGAGTTGATTGTGTCAATTGATCAACGGTTAAACTCAGCAGGAATGCAAGCTGATATAGTGCTTCCCGCACTATACGATACTGAACGAGTTAATATGCAGTATCCAATTACCCACTCTAAAGAGGTCGCATTTTCTGACAAGCTAGTCAGTGGTCCAATTGACGCAAAATCTGACTGGGAAATCTTTGGCCTTTTAGCAGATGCAGTTTCTAAAATTGCAACTGATAAAGGATTAGGCGAAACAGAAATAGGGCGTCAACAACCTCACAAACTAAGTGATACTGGTAACTACTTCCACAGGTGGAACAGACAGAAAAATGAGGAAGCTTACATCGATGAGATGGTCAGGGATGCTGCTTATTCAGGATTAATCGATAGCGATACTACTATTGAAACTTTAAGGGCAAAAGGATTTGTAGATGTAAAAGGAAATGGGGTCTTCCCGCATGGCAGGATTCTAGGATCTGAGTTGGAACAAAATAAAACATTCTCTGCTTACAGGTGGCACGTTGAATCATTTATGCCTTATCCGACAACTACAGGCCGAGCAACGTTCTATGTTGACCACGAATGGTTTATAAATGCACATGAAGCATTACCAACACACAAAGAACCTCCTCGATTAGGCGGGAATTATCCTTTCGTTCTAACTGGTGGGCATCCAAGATGGTCTATACATGCTTGCAACTCAACTAATCCAATGATGTTAGAAACTACGAGAGGACATCCAACTCTTTTAATCAATCTCAAAGACGCCGTCACTTTAGGGATTAAAGATGATGGGATGGTAAAGGTTAAAAATGATTTCGGAAGTTTTGAAGTCAGAACCAGATTATCGGCCGACCCTAGAAGTGGACAAGTTATCCTCTACTCAGCGTGGGAACCATACGGTTTCAATGGTTGGAATGATGGAACCTTAGTTGAGCCTGGGATTATGAAGTTTCTCCATTTGGTCCATGGTTGGGGCCATCTACGCTTTATGCCAATGCAATGGCAGCCAGCACAATTTGACAGAATGACCAGAGTTGAGTTAATCCCAATGTAAATCTTTGAGCGAGGCAGGAGCTCAAATGCCGTCAAAAGGTGCGGATAAGATGTTAGTTGCGCAAGTTAAATAGATCGCTTAACGTTGCTTAAGGTGGCAAAAAGTCCTCAATTTAAGATTTGGCTAGAGTAAACTTGATAGATTGGTTTAACATCCATGGTTTACGTTGTTACTACAGATCGTTTCGAAGGTCCTTTTGAGATACTTTATCGGCTAATCACTTCATATGAGGTAGATGTTCACGAAATTTCTCTGTCAAAAATAGTCAGCGATTTTGTTGGCTATATTGCTAATTTAGAGAAGTTTGACCTAGAAACGGCTACTGAATTTGCAGTAATTGCCGCAACGTTAATAGAGATAAAGTCTAGACGTCTTCTCCCAGGGAAAGATGAGTTGCTTGACGAAGAAGCATTGATGTTTTTAGAAGAACGAGATCTTCTTTTAAGTAGACTCGTTGATTCAAAAACGTTTCAAGATGTTTCAAAAGTTCTAATGGAAATGCTGGAGATTGCTTCACGTGGAATCCCTAGAGTAGTCATGTTGGATCAATCGTTAAAAAGGTTGGACAATAATCTTTTGGAAAATGTTAAACCAGAAGATCTTGCTATCGCAATTGTCAAGCTTCGACGTAACGCAGTTGAACCTCGGAAAGTAAGTCTGGAGCATGTAACCTCAGAGCCAACAATATCAGTTGAAAGTGCTTTTACGACTATGCACGAAAGGCTAATGACTGAAAAAGTATTGACGTTTAGAACTTTTACAAACGATCTTGACCAACGGATTGATGTAGTAGTCTATTTTTTGGCACTTTTAGAGTTGTACAAAAATGGCATTATTGACATTGAACAGGCAAATACGTTTGGAGATTTAACAATGCGAATCATCGAGAATCCTATGGACAGATTTTGGGAAAGACTGAGTTAGGTGGAGATTTAAAGGTACTGATATGGTTGAGGAATTGGCAAATGAAAACATCGTCGAATTAGATCGGCAGATTGAGGCTATATTGATGGTCTCTATGGAGCCGGTACTTTTAAAACAACTTTCGAGGGTACTCA
>JAJYFT010000158.1 GCA_021790815.1 Actinomycetes bacterium | reverse complement strand
AAAAGAAATTCTCATAGCACTTTGTTTCCTTGTAAAAGAAGGTCATTGCCCCCAACTTTCTGTAAGAAAATCTGCTTAAATAGCTCACGCCTTGGTGAGAAGAGCGAGTAAAGGCAAGAGGATGTCGTAACCAAAACAAATTGGAAACTGCAATCCATTTTTCACCTGGGAGGGCTAGATCTCTACTCAGCTAACCAGAGAGTTGTCGGATAAGTAAGGATTGAATCAAATTCAACAAGAATTGGAAGGGCTTACTGTTACAGAGAGGTTTGATGATACGTAGGTTTGTGAGAGTGTAAGCAATGGCGAACATTTTGAAGAGGTAATTGTTGCGCCGATAGCTGAGACCGAATAACCTGTCGGAAAGTCTAATTTGGGAACAACTATTGAAGTCGTTGACCCGTCGGGAAAATTACTGCTGGCTCCAACCTTTTGGGAGGACCAATCAAATTGCATTACATGATTGCTGGGATCGTAAGCCAGATTATTTGGTGTACCAGATATAAGAATTGGGTATGGTCGCACAACTCCATCGGTGACGGGACCATTTATATTAGAGCCATTTGGACTTTTAAAGGGATTTAGTATAAGATTTGCTCCTTTTGCAGTAGAGCAAGCAATGTCGCAATTGTCAAATAGCCAGTAGGTCCAAGACATCAGTGAATTATCAGCGATTTGAGCTTCGCCCGATATTGTTGCGGGATTGTCTCCCACAGAACTGAACTCGGTGTTAAGTAATGCCCCACCAGTTGTAGAGGACCAACCAATTGCATTTGAAAAGACAGTTTCTGCACCATTCGATGACTGAGCGTATTGGTGAAAAGCGAGTCCGATGTGTGAAACTCCAGGTGGAGCAGTAATGGAGGTTGCAGCTCCAAAGTTAAAAAGCGAGAAGGGCTCCATAAAGATCATATGTGACTTATCAATCGCTCTTATTGCGTAGGCGGCCTTCTTGTAGAAGGGATCAAGTTCAGTTTTATCTAAAGTTGGGCATCCAGTGCCGTTTACGCACAGTGACCAATCGTTCCCAGGCCAAGGTTCGTTCATAATCTCATAACCCAGAATCCAAGGATTATTTGCTACCTTTTGCGCAACTACTTGCAGCATTTGAACGTAGTACTCTTGCAAGCCAAGACCATTTGGAACTTTCGAATCATCCCAAAAAGATTGAAATGCTTGCATAAGTGCGGGGTCAGAAACGTAGTCAAAAGGAAAGTTTGACTGTTTATTTGGTTTGTTGTCCGTAATCGTCATCCAAGTAGGCATGCCATCCGCACGATACGACGTATTTGGGTCGTCAAAAAAGGTTCCATAATCATCTTGGTGCCAGTCCAAAACAATAAATATATGATCATTTGAAAGAGTGTTTATAGTAGCAAGGAGATTTGCTATGTATTGTTGACTGATTTTCCCTTTTGTTGGCATTTCACCAGATGGCAGCACTCCAAGTCTTACGATGTCTAATCCATTCGTAGAAAGCCAAGTCGAGTCACTTTGGGAGAAACCAAATGCACAAGGGTAAAATGGAAAGTCTTTTGAAACTACGTTCACTCCGTGAAGAATCACCACTCTTCCTTTCTTGTCAACCAACCATCTACCTTGATTGTTTATTGGTCCTTCGGGGTAAGAGGCAGGTTGTCGATTTGAAAGTGGCTGTAGTGCGCAGGAACTACTTTGATTTAGCACTTTCCGAGATGTTTGTGAGGTAGAACAAGATATCAACCCAAGGCTAATGCAAGCCAATATTAGAAAGTGCTTGGTATATTTAGACATAATTGAACAATATTCTTTTAAAATAGTTGTGTAAAGATGGTTTGAAAAATATTTCCTTGCCAAGCTAGATACGGTGAGATTTAGGCTAGCGGCAGGGCAAAACGTAAGTTCGTTAAAGACGTCAATTTATTCGCGAAATTCTTAAAAAGACCTAGTTTTTAGCTCAAAGTATGGAAAGTATCAAGTAACCTTTTTGTAAAGAAATAAGTCCATCAAGAATACCTTTGTTAAAGTATTATTTAAGGTTAATTATGGAAAACACATTTGTGGTTGCGAGAAATTCTGACTCAGACTCAAAGCTGGGTTACGTAATACGTTTTTCAGTTGGAGACGAATTAATTTGTTTAAAGACTTCTGGTGAATGGCCAAGAGTTTCTCGCCTATACTGCCATCCTGTTGAAGAATGGTCAAATGATTTTGAAATACTCTCAACATGTGAGATCGAAAGCGCTGTGAAGAGAGGGATTGCGGTTGATCTGATCCTAAAGAGACATAGGGAAAACAGATCGCAAATTATATTCACATCTTTAAAAGGTGGTAGAAAAGCAATATTTTGGCAAACAGCAAGAACAGCGAAAACTTCTAAAGCCGGCATTCGAATTCCTAAAAAGAGATCTTCTAAATTTGACCAACTTGAAATTATAGTTGACACTAGAGAACAGTATGCATATAAATTTAATGGAAAACAAGTGTCTTTAGTAAAAAGGGCGCTAAGGGTGGGAGATTACGCAGTTGAATACAATGATAGAGTCATAGCAGTGGTTGAGAGAAAGTCGTCTGAAAATTTTCTGACTAGTTTAATCTCAGGTGATTTAACATTTGCTATGGCAGCCTTGTCTGAAGTTCCTAATTCCGCAGTTGCGGTTGAAGGAAAATACTCTCAACTCTTAAAGTCTAGGTTTGCTCAACCATCATTTTTAATTGAATCAGTCGCAGCGCTTGAAGTTAGATATCCAAATGTTCGAATTATATTTCTTGAGTCAAGATCAATTAGTGAAGAATGGACTTACAGATTCTTAGGCTCTGCTTTAAGACTTGAAATTGGAGATGAAGAGACTTCTGAATATGCTTCCAGCTAGTTTCGGGATTTGTGAGTTGTAAAACATATTTATTAGACATACGGATCGCAATGGTCGAAGATCGCTAATGTTTTGACTCAAAAACGAAACTTACACTTTCTAGCCAGCTGGAAATTATTACGTCTCACCGTAAGCGTATTATTATAATGTGACACTTAGAATATTTGAATCTGGCTATGGGCAAGATTCGGTCGAGTTGCTTTGCTCACTAGTTACAGAACTAAAATCCCAAAATGCATTTAGGCCAATAAAGGTTGTCTGTTCATCCGCACAGGTTGGCTTATTTCTTAGGAAGACGCTAAGGTATACTTCTCGTAAGAATGAAACTGAACATGCAAGTCTCAATTCTTATCCAAGGCCACCACGAATAGAGTACCTAACGGTTGATGATTGGATTGAAAGTATTTACATGAATATTTCTGAGGGTAGAAACCTACTTGAGCCAGTGCCGAAGATTTTAGCGCCAGAATTCATTAAAGCTGCTATTAAGTGTGATGATAAATCGCCTTATCAAGTCCTACTGAACCATAATGAGTCGATTAATAGGTTAAGTAGCTCAGTAGAGGAGATAAGACAAAATGTAAATCTTAAAGAGTTTGAACAACTCACCTTATCTCCAAAAGCAGCCTCAATTAGGAATCTATTTTTCAAAGTTAATGGTATTTTGGAGAGAAATAACTGGACTGATAAATCGCAGAAAACGAAAATTGTAGTCAACTATCTAAGTGAAGTAAGCAGTACGAAGCCTAAACGTTTGCTTCTAAATGGTGAAGTGGTTATTTTATATTTACTAAGAGATTTAAGCAACCTTCAAGAAACATTTATTAATGTAGTGTGTAGTCAATGTTCACTTAGTAACACTGTAATAGGTGTAAACGCTATTTCAGGAATCAAAAGAGCGGATACCATAAATAAGAAATTGCTGCCTCAATGTCTTAAGTCAA
>JAJYFT010000157.1 GCA_021790815.1 Actinomycetes bacterium | reverse complement strand
CTCTATGAAAATAACCCAATTGAAGTTAAATCTTTAGCTAGAACCCTTGTACGTTGGAAAGACGAAATAATAGCTTGGCACAAATCACACGTAACGAATGCAGCATCTGAAGGAATGAACAACTTAATCAAAAGAGTTAAACGAGTAGCATTTGGTTTTACTAGTTTTAAAAACTACAGAATCTGCTCTTTACTCTATGCTGGTAAACCAAACTGGGATCTACTTAAAACAATTACGATTAACTAGATCAAACTAAATTCATTATTTTATGTTAAATGACCAACAGGTGTAATTGTCGTACCTATAAATAGAATTAATGCCAATCCATTTGTATATTCTTAACGCTACACCTCTAACGCTCAATTATTGCGAAGTCCCAACTAACCAAAATACCCTAAATTCCCACTAAAACGCGGAGAACCATTTAAGCTCGAGGCCAGTTTCTCAGATAGCGACGGAGCTAGAAGTATTTGAAGGCACTTTGAGGGCCCCCTGTGGGAGAGATCGCCGGTTCAATTGTTTTGATTTCGGATGATCTTGGCCAGACTTGGCAGCCTAGTACCAACTTCACCTCAACCAGTGAACTTTGTTCCATAAATTGTCCCCCATCGGGCGCATGCGTATCTGTGGGAAGCCAGAAGGAAGGTCCGGCAGTAGTGAGTTTCCTGATGAAAGACACCATGAATAGTCTTATGGTTATTTATGCAGCAATAATAGCTTCAAGGAGTGCGTAATGGAAAGTCCAAAGCGAGGCGAAATTCAAAGCCTAATTATTTTAACGAGGCCACTGTTCAAGGTCTGGCTGGTATTGCTATTGATTTTCTTTTTCGTATTCGCGACAGGTCAGCCCTTTCCAGTGAGAAAAGCATTCAATGCAAAGGTGACTACCATGGCCTCTAAAAACAGTTGAGCTGTGACGAATCTCGACTACCCTGCTTCGCCTGGCAATGGATCGAACAGTTTATCGGCATTTAATTACTCTTTTGATGATTTTTCGTGTTCCAGTGCAACATATTGCATGGCTATCACTGCCATAGGTGAAGCAACCCCTGTGTCAGTATAGGCGACGCATCAACTGGTAAGTTTCACGTATTTAATGTTTCTCCCCAAAGAGCATTTTCCGTTCGCGGTGGATATCACTCCATCGCGCATTTATCACACATCTGTAGCAATTCGCTGTGGATCGCTGAAGTTCACACAATCATTTCACGCTGCCATTAAAGTTCAAAAGCATTCATCCTAAGTCGTTACTTTTAGCTTCCCAAGTTGACAACCGAGTTCGATTCTCGTCGTTCGCTCCACATAAAGGTACAGTTTTCGGACTTTTATCCTCCTAGTTAAATTGCCAGTAATAGCGGTCGTGACAAAAACGTGCTTGAGCTATCTAATCTACTTCAGGAACAAAATGAATTCGAAAGTGTAATCTTATAAATACAAAAAATATCAGTCAATTTTCTTTCTTCCTTTATCCTGTCGGACAGATGTGGGCACATCCTGAAAACGTCATACAATTGACTAATCACTTTATACAGTCTTTTTAAATACCAGTCATACCCAAAACTGAAAGAGTCCAGTAATTTATACAAGGCCGACCACTACACGTTAATCGAGTATTTATAACAAATAACTGTGATTCACTGAAGTTCACCAAACGGAAACACGCTGCCGTTAGGGCTAGAAAGTTGCACAAACTTAAAATTAAATCTACGCTTAATAGGAATTCATATGTACATAAGTGTACGATTATGTAAATAATGCGATGAAATACGAATTATGTTGAAATTGACTGCAGAAGATATCCGTATACCTAAAATAGCCAGAGAGGCGATCCTGCGCCATGAAAAGGTGATTGTATCTAGCCATGAGTATCCGATACTTGCAATTTTGAATATAGATGACATCGGAACAGATAATAATTATGATCAAGTTGGTAAGTCATTTGGGGCAATCCTAAATGAACTAAAAAATATTCCATTACCAGATGAAGGTTATTTTAAAGAATTAGCCAATATTAATGTATCTCAGGAGTTTTCTCCGACGAATCCATGGGGGTAGTTCTAGACACAACAGTTTTTATAGATTTTGAGAAGCTGATTTTAAAAAACAAATCGTCGTCAAATTTAGAGGAATTGGCTAGTAATCTTTCCAGATATATTGAACTCTCTGAATCTGTAGGAATAGCATCTATTACAGTTTCCGCATTACTTTTAGGAGTTCATAGGTCTGTGCCTAAATATAAGTTAAAAAGGGAAGCATTTGTAGAAGCAATTATTCGAATCATGCCTGTAATTCCGTTTGATCTAGGTGCGTCACGAATTTATTCAAGAATTTGGATGGATCTCATAAAAAATGGACAGGACATTGGTACTCACGATCGAAACTGCTTTAAATCTAGGATGGTCTGTTGGTACAGCAAATTTAAAACATTTTTCCAGAATTAAAAACTTGGATGTCATCGAAATAGTATTCCCAAGTTGAAAACGCGAGTTCGATTCTTGTCGCCCGCTCTTAAAAAGTGCAGGTCACAGGTAGTGGGCTTTCGTCATCAAGTACTGATTTTGACGTTATCGCGCATTTGAATTATTTTTTGGTATTTGAACCATCAATTTGAGTATTTTCTGACGACTCTGCCAGAGTTGATAGTACTTGTGCAATTACTTTGAAACGTCTCGAAGTTGCACGCTGGTATCTAATGGTTGCTGAACTAGAGTGACCCATTCCTGACATTAGTTCTTTAGTAGATGCTCCAGTAGTGGCGGCCCAAGTGTTGCCCGCATGGCGTAGGTCATGTAGGTGGAACTCCCTTAGTCCTGCTAACCACGCACCGAGCACAATTGCTACAGTTTCTTCAGGAGCAGCTATCTCTCTTACCCACTAGTAGATCCAAAATGGAACTCAATTTAATGGAACCGCCTTACTCCATGATCCTTTAGGTACATGATTTGCATTGCAGCTTGTAACAGTAGAATCTTGTTTAAAACTAATCTCAGTTTTAGGAAAGGTGTTAAGAGAGTTAGTCTTCGTATTTTTACTAACCACTACAAGTGCATACCAACAGGCATTACGTTTAATTGACAAAACTATACTTTGGCAATTTGCTGGGTCTAAGCAGGGATTAATTGATACAGGTATTGGAGATATACCACCATTTGTTGTAATTGAAGTACTATAAGCTTGAACGTTTCCGTAAGTTACTCTAAAAACCGAACCCATTGAACTTTGAAATTCCACCTTTGTATAACCGTTGAATGAGTCGGAATGACTTTTATCTAATCCTTCGACAATCTGAGAGGCGCCAAATCCAAGGGTTCTTTGCGGAGTATTTATAACAATTGTTGGTCTGTTCTTAATAGACTGAAGTATTAATAAAGTTATTCCAATTGTCAGCACGATTGCCAACATAACTAAATCACGTCTACGGATACTAAAGCTAAAAAACTTTCGTGGTACGGGTGATTGGCGAGTCACTAATCCTTTTCCTCATCTTTAAGAGACTTTATTAACCCAACTTTATCCTTAATTCCCTTTAGATGCTCAGGATAGAAAGCAACTATAGTTTCATCGAAGTAGGTTCCATTAGAGTAATAGTGATCTTTAAGTTTTCCTTCTAAGTGAAAGTAACGTTTTAAACCGCTGTTGAATTGCTCTATGTTAAATTCTGGAAGGTCCATGTAAACTTGAACTAAGCCTGAATCTTGTGTTTTCATTTAAATTCCTGTTCTCAGAATTATCAATTGAAATTATTGGTAAGTACTCCAAGCGTTTATATAGCGTTTGTCTTTCAAATATAATTATAGTCGTTGTTTTATT
>JAJYFT010000156.1 GCA_021790815.1 Actinomycetes bacterium | reverse complement strand
TAATTATTGTCCCAGCGATTGTCCCAGCGATTGTCCCAGCGATTATTCTACCTATTTTTCTTGTATTTTTCTTGGTATTCTTGAACAATTAGTTATGAACTTAGGAGAAAACGTGACTAAACATCTTCAAAATACAGCTAGAAACAACTAAATAATAAGATCCGCCAAATATGTTTTAAGCAATGGACTATTAATGGGTCAATTTGAAAAGCCTAGACTAATAAGTAAGTCCCACATTTGGAGGTCGGAGGATCGATGGAATTAATAAAAGTTTTCTTACTTGATGATCATGAAGTTGTCAGACGAGGTGTTGCGAGCCTTCTGGAGAGTACAGGGAAAATAAAAGTGACTTGTGAAGCGGGATCTGTCGAAGAAGGAAGAAACCGGTTAAAACTTGTTGACGTTGATGTTGCAGTGTTGGACATACAGCTGCCAGATGGCGATGGCATACAGTTCTGCCGAGAACTCACTGAAACACATCCAAATATATCTTCAGTAATACTAACCTCCTACCCAGACGATGACGCTCTAGTGGCCTCTGTAATGGCAGGTGCTAAAGCATTCGTAGCAAAACAAATTAAAGGCACATCGTTAATTGAGACTGTTGAGAAAGTCGCTGCAAACATGATTTTAATTACAAGTCAAGAGGTCGCTAGTGCAAAGATGCGATTACAAAAAATGCAGGAGGATCCAAAACTAGAATCTTTGACAGCACAAGAAACACGAGTTCTATCACTATTGGCTGAAGGAATGTCAAACAGACAGATTGCAGACCATCTATTTTTAGCTGAAAAGACAGTCAAAAACTATGTATCTAACATCTTGGTCAAATTGGGTTTTGCGAGACGGACTGAAGCCGCTGTTTGGGCTTCGCACCACGAACTTAATCCACCCGATTAAGCGTTGCTAAAGGTATACTGTCGTTAGAAGGAAATACTTTAGTCAATTGTGGCTAAAGTCCCTTTAAATTAGCGTTTGTAAGGTATTTAATAATTATATGTTTGTGCATGACTTTGATTTCGTAGAGCGTCCTGTACACGAGGTTCGCCAGACACTCATAAGTGACCCCAAGAAATGGCTAGAAAGCGCTTTTAAGTATGCTGATGAAGTAGGTGACACGGTTTTACTAAAACTGGGGCTTGGAGGAGGAATCGCTAAGTGGATTGAACTTAAGATTGGAACTCCTCGAATGAGAGGTGAGGTCTTAGTCCTTCCAATATCATGGGAAGCTACCGGGCCAAAAAATCTTTTCCCAAAAATGCAGGCCGAACTTGAGGTTGCTTCTTTCGGTCCCGATCAAACCCAACTTGTGTTTCTCGGATCCTATGAAGCTCCACTCGGGGGAATTGGTGAAAAAATGGATAACGCTCTTATGCATAGAGTAGCCGAAGCCAGTATCAGGAAGATGATAAGCCAACTCGCAATATCGTTCTCAAACGCGTGAGCGATCCATTTATATAACTAAATGATCTGCAGACAGATGCGAGTTTACTATAGTATAAATACATATGACGGTAGATGGGCTAATTGCAGTAATCATTAATTTAAACTCCAACAGTGAAATAGTTCACAAAGGGTTTTTTCTCGTTACCGTAGCAAATCTAATTATTGTTATTCTAATGGTGGTTGTTTTTCTACTAGCCATTTTTATCCCATTCCCTCATCATAAGATCGTAAATTCAGATACGAAAGATGAAACTGAAAAGACATGAGCACTAAATCTGAAAATACTGAAAATAGACAGTGGACTGAAATAGTCAGAGAAGAGATTCTGGAAAAACTTCCTCCAGAAAAACTTCTTCCTAGCAAGCAACCTGCCTACATGGCATCATGGATATACACTTTTGGAGTATTGACAATGTCAGCGCTAATTGTAGTAATTGGAACTGGAACATTTCTTGCAATTTTTGGACCATCTTGGTGGCATACTTCAGTTGTTGGTCATTTTGTAAATAGCCTTCATCTTTGGAGTGTTGAACTTTTCTTTTTCTTCATGGTCATCCACCTTTGGGGGAAATTCTTCATGGCTGCCTGGCGCGGAAATAGGGCTCTTACTTGGATGACAGGCGCCGTTTCTTTTCTTGCTTCAATTCTTGCAGCATTTACCGGTTATGTATCTCAGGAAAACTTTGACTCACAATGGATTTCTACTCAAGCTAAAGACGGCCTTAACTCAGTTGCAATAGGCTCCCACTTCAACGTTTTAAACTTCGGTCAAATGATTACCTTTCACATTGCAGTAATGCCAGCTGCGGTAATTGTTATAGTAGCTCTACACTTACTTCTTGTTAGGACAAAAGGGATAGTGCCTCCAATCAATCACGAAAATAAATCTGAGTAACTGCAGGAAATTAGATGTCAGAAACACAAATTACTAATAACAAATCTAAAAATAGAAAGTTACAACAGGACAGTTACAAAGAGTATAACGGTCCTTATATTCGATACGACTTAGTGAAGGAAGTGACAATTGCACTTGTCATTGTAATCGTATTAACTTTTGCACTCGCTATTGTATTTTCTTCGCCCGACGATTCACCTGTTACGATAAAATCTTGGTCACAAAACGATCCTATTGATTTTGTCACTACTGCTATATCCGAGCTTGATGGAAGTAGTCTCTCGTCTTCTTATGGTCCACCCTACAACAATGGAACTGGAGCGCAACAAAAACTAGGTTCTCTCGCCATCGAAAAATGGGCAGGAGTTACAACGCAGGTAAATTCAGCCCAAGACTTTGTTTTAAATCCTCTTTCAACACTAAATCCAGACGAGAATTTAGTTAGCGCTTTACATAAATGGAATGAGTCGCCGTCAACTACTCAGAATAAATGGATGAACAACTATTCAAATGCGCTCGGAGGTGCAAGGTACCTAAATAATACTGTCGTCACAAACAAAGGCGACTATGGCCCATTGCCGCTAATGATGTCAGACCTTTTAGCACTCGGACAAAATGGTGCACTTGATACTGCACTTACGGGATCTACTAATTTTTATGGCACTGATTACACAAAGCCACTCCTCTTTATCGCTGATGGAAGCTACTTTTCCGAAGTAGCCCAGGCTAAACACCTCCAAGGCAATCAGTGGGGAATGATGAATGAAACTGGGAACTGGCCAGGTCAAGCCTGGTTATGGTTATATACTCTGTGGTATCAAATTCCGCCGTACACCCACACTGGAAATGCTGATGCATGGGTGATGGTCACGATGACTGGGCTCTCTCTATTCTTTATATTCTTTCCATTTATTCCAGGGTTACGTAAAATACCCGAAAAGTTGCCTATCCATAAGATAATATGGCGGCGATGGTATAAAGAGATAAATGTAAACAACTCAAAGGATACTTAGCTCAGCATCAAAAATGCGATAGAAATATCTACTCGTAAACTATGTTCGAAAAGATGATTGAGAAAAGGTCATTTGCGGTTCACCTGTGCCTGTGAACATTTATTTGTAGACTCTCCTAAATATTAATTGAAGTTAATATTTAGTTGTATTAACAGCCGGAGAGGTTAAGTAATATTATCTAAACTCTTCACTTATTGATTGGCCCTAAAATAATTATGAAAACAAGACCCAAATGAACTTTTAAGATCTCTATTTTACCCTAAGTTAGCAAAAGAGCAATTTTTCAGATTAAATGTTAAGACACAACATGGTTTTGTTGATTAAGATGGAGCGCTTTCGTTCATGTCAATCTCATGGTCGAAGAGTTAGCAAAAAAGGAAACTCTAGAATCCAGAACTCCTGACCCACGGTTATATATGCTCAGGTCAAGTAGTTGGTCAGAGAATCGACTCTGAGATATTCAATGCAGAGGCGA
>JAJYFT010000054.1 GCA_021790815.1 Actinomycetes bacterium | reverse complement strand
TGCAGAGGCGAGCCAGCTGTTTCAGACTTACTCACCTTGATAACTAGCTACTTTATACAAAACGGTGAGCAAAGAAAAGAATTGACTTTGCACTATTTTTGCCACTATGTCAGGAGTTCTGGAATCTATAAACTTCTAGTTTTAAAGCATGTTTCGACTATTTTAGGAAGTTCAATTGGGTAGATTTCGAATCCTTTTTCTTTCATTTCTACTAGTTCTTTTAAACTTACCCATAACGCACTCTCTATCTCCGCTACTTCACTTAAAGTCTCATCGGGAAATTTAATAGATGGCACGTTGTCTAAGAAAACACAGAAAACATGATTCTCTTGAATCCTTTTTACTCCTTTAAAAACAAATTCAATTTTCTCACTGTAAATTTCATCCCCTACCGAAAACAGAGTTATTCCAGTTTCTTCAAATAGCTCTCGAATGGCAGCTTGTTTTAAGTTTTCACCACTTTTAAGACCCCCACCGGGAAGATAATAAAAACTTGATTTGGTTTCATCTTCTCGCGCTTTTAATATTAAGACACGATCCAAGTTATCGATTACTAATGCTCTCGCCGCCCGTCGCAATCAAAGCTCTTGCAGTGCTCTTACTACAAGCACATTTGATCTGCGTGCACGAATTGCTTTACCAGCTGCGGCTGCAGCCTGCAAGGTTGTTATACACGATATACCATTTTTCGAAGAGGCTCTTCTTATGTAGTCTCCATCTGCTCTTGCCCCTCTGCCTCTTGGTGTATTTATTATGAGATCAACTTTTCCACTTGAGATTATTTCAACTGCGTCCAATGGCTCTTGTGATGAATACTCAAGATTGAGCTGACTATCATTTGTTCTTTTTGCAACGACCTCAAGAACGTCAACACCGTTTTCTCTTAGAGCTTTTGCAGTACCTGAAGTTGCTACGAACCTAAAACCAAGCTCGAAGAAATCACGAGCGATCTCTATCCCCAACTTCTTGTCTCGATCTGCTAAAGACAGAAATATAGTGCCTGATTCAGGCAAAGGTGATCCAGCGGCAGACTGTGACTTTTCAAATGCAAGAGGGAAGTTTATGTCTAGTCCCATAACTTCTCCTGTTGAACGCATCTCAGGACCTAAAAGGCTGTCGACCTGAGGGAATCGCGTAAATGGAAGTACAGCTTCTTTGACTGCAAAATAAGTCATTTTGCTTCCATAGTTGACAATTCCAGACGCACTTGTTGCAAGTCTCTTCTCTAAAAGCCCACACGACACGAGTGATTCTAAAGTATCTCCGACCATTAATCTTGCAGCAGCCTTTGCAAGTGGAACTCCTGTAGCTTTGGAGAGAAATGGTAAAGTTCGTGAAGCTCGAGGGTTTGCCTCAATTACAAAAATACTTTCATCTTTTAGCGCAAATTGAACGTTGATAGGGCCAATGACATTAAGTGCATTAGCCAATTTCTTAACTATAATTTCTATTTCAGCTATCTTTTCTGGAGAAATAGATATAGGAGGAATTACACAGGCTGAATCTCCTGAGTGTATGCCTGCTTCTTCAACATGTTCCATAATCCCGCCGATAATAATGTCTCCAGTAGAGTCTCTCAAAGCGTCAACGTCAAGTTCAATTGCATCTTCTAGAAACCTATCAATTAAAATAGACCTTTGCGAAGACAAGCCACCTTCTTTGCCTAAAGAACCATTCTCTTCAATAGCCAGCCAAGCTTCATCTAGACTCTCTTGGTCGTAGACTATCTCCATTGCTCTTCCACCTAGAACATAACTTGGCCTAATCAGTACTGGAAACCCAATCTGAGACGCAATCATTTTGGCGGTTTGAAGATCCAAAGCCGTTCCTCCAAGAGCTTGCTTAACGTTCAAATCTTCTAAAAGCCTGTTCCAACTATCTCTATCCTCCGCAAGATCAATCGATTTAGCAGAAGTTCCCAAAATCATATCTTCGCCTATATGTGAAGCTAGTTTTAGAGGAGTTTGACCACCTAGGCCGACAATAATTCCCAATAATTTGCCATCTTTGATGCAAGACTCTTTTTCAACTCTGATTATGTTGTCTAAGTCTTCAGATGTGAGAGGTTCAAAGTACAACCTATCTGAAGTATCATAGTCAGTTGACACTGTTTCAGGATTACAGTTAACCATAATGGTCTCATATCCAGCTTCTCTTAGCGCAATTGAAGCATGTACGCAGCAGTAGTCAAACTCAATTCCTTGCCCAATACGATTCGGACCAGATCCTAAAATCATAACCTTTTGTTTGGAGGACTCTCTAACCTCAGAACAGTCATCGTAGGTGGAATAGTGATAAGGTGTGAAAGCTTCAAACTCACCAGCACAAGTATCAACCGTCTTAAATGTTGCAAATATTTCGTGAGCTTCAATAACTTTTGCTACTTTCTCAGTTGAAATATTGAATAAATATGCTAGCTGCTCATTTGAAAACCCAAGCTGCTTCGCCTTTTTCAACTCACCTTTTGATTTTGATTCTATTGAACCTACTAAGACATGCGTTCGGTAATCTGATATCCGTTTAATCTGATCCAAAAACCACGGATCAATTCTTGTCTTCTCGAAAACATCATCAACTGATACGTTATTTCTTAAAAGATACTCAACAAGAAAGATCCGTTCGGGAGTAGGTCTAGATACCAGTTGCAATGCTGCACCTACACTTAGATTATCTAATAATTTTTCTTTCTCGTCAGCATTTAGACCATATCTCCCCTGTTCCAATGACCTAACTGCTTTTTGAAGAGATTGAGCGAAGGTCGATCCAATTGCCATGACTTCACCAACCGATTGCATTCTCGTAGATAGGATATTTTCGGCTCCAGGCAGCTTCTCGAACGCCCAACGAGGAATTTTGGTTACAACGTAATCTATAGTTGGCTCAAACGATGCAGGTGTCACCTTAGTAATGTCATTCACTATCTCGTCCAGCCTGTATCCAACAGCTAACTTTGCAGCTATTTTTGCGATAGGAAATCCCGTTGCTTTTGAAGCAAGTGCTGATGACCGGGAAACTCTTGGGTTCATTTCGATAACAACCATTTCACCATCGATCGGATTTACTGCAAACTGAATGTTAGAACCGCCCGTTTCTACCCCGACCCTTCTAATGCAACGAAAAGCCGCGTCTCGCATTTTTTGGTACTCTACATCACTTAGAGTCTGTGCAGGAGCAACGGTAATAGAATCACCAGTGTGAATCCCCATAGGATCAACGTTCTCGATTGAACATATTACGACACAGTTATCAGCGTTATCTCTCATAACTTCGAGCTCGTACTCTTTCCAACCTGCAATAGATTTTTCAATCAATATTTCAGTGGAAGGACTTGCATCAAGACCTTCTTGCGCTAACTTGTTAAATTCATCTTCATTCGCGGCAATTCCAGTCCCATGTCCACCTAATATAAAAGACGGTCTGACTATCACGGGATAACCGATTTCTCGAGCCTTTTCAAGCGCGTCATCAATAGAATGAGAGATAGATGATTCTGCGACCTTCAGTCCAATTTCCTGCATCGCAACCTTGAACAGCTCTCTATTTTCGGCACACATTATCGAATCCCGTGAAGCACCGATAAGTTCAACATTGTATAGATCTAATACTTTTGACTCATAAAGCTCCATAGCCAAATTAAGTGCAGTTTGCCCTCCAAGCGTTGGCAAGATTGCGTCTGGCAATTCTTTTTCAATAATTTTCTCAAGTATTTCTTTAGTTAATGGTTCAACGTAGGTAGCGTCTGCCATCGTAGGGTCAGTCATGATTGTTGCAGGATTCGAGTTAACGAGAATGACTCGGTATCCCTCTGATTTGAGTACCTGGCAGGCCTGTGAACCCGAATAGTCAAACTCACAAGCTTGACCGATTACTATAGGTCCACTTCCAATAACAAGTATTTTCTTTATATCATCTCTTTTTGGCATGAAACCTCTCCATAAGTTGATTAAACTCGTCAAATAAATACGAGGCATCATGAGGTCCTGGTCCTGCTTCAGGGTGGTATTGAACGCTAAAACAGAACTCGTCTTCACTAGAGATTCCTTCAACTACTCCGTCATTTAGATTTTCATGAGTTATCTTGAGCCCTAAAGATTTAGCAGATTCAAGCGAAACAGCATAGTTATGATTGTGGCTTGTTATTTCAATCTGACCATTCACTATCCTCCTTACCGGATGATTTGCGCCATGGTGACCAAATGGAAGTTTTTCTGTACTTGCTCCTTGGGCGATAGAAAGCAACTGATGGCCAAGACAGATTCCAAAAACTGGCACGTTACCAATATATTTCTTTACGTTCAGCGCAATATCGACAAGTGCTGCAGGGTCACCTGGCCCATTTGAAAGGAAAACCCCATCTAAAGTTCCTTCTGATATATCTCCCGACATTACTTCTTCATAAGATGTTCTAGCTGGAACTACATAGACGGTGGCAATTGATGACAAATGTCTTAGGATTGTCTCTTTGATTCCAAAGTCATACGCTACCACCTTCCACTTTCCAGAACCGTATTTGAATACGTTCTTCGTACTTACTGATGAGACTAAGTCCTTCCCATCGGTTGATAGGGACTTGTTTAATTTAGATTTAAGATTCTCTATGCTTTCAACACCAAATACACATGGCATAGCACCGTCTGATCTTATATGAGTAGTTAATCGCCTGGTGTCTATCCCTGTTATAGCTGGAACTTCATTATCTTTTAACCACTGCTCAAACGATCTTTCGCCTCTCCAATTAGACTCTCTAACGTCTAAGTCCTTAACTACCACTCCGTTAGCAAAAATACTTTTCGACTCATTGTCAAATGAGTTCACCCCATAGTTTCCAATGTGCGGATAAGTGAAAGATATGATTTGACCTGCATAACTTGGATCTGAAACAATTTCTTGATAGCCAGATATTGAAGTATTAAATACCAGTTCACCTGAAGCAACCTGATCTTTAGACAACGATCCGGCTGCTTCGCCTTCAAACACTTCACCTTTTAACGTCACTAAATATGCAGTTTCTCTCAACTTTGCAATATCCCATTCTTAACAACTAACTTACCTTTTCTAATAGTATGAACAACCTTCCCTCTTAACTCCATCCCATCAAATGGAGTGTTTCTTGACTTTGATGAAAATGACGAGGCATCAAGATTTGAAACTGAATTCATATCAAGAACCACAATCTCTGCAACGCTGCCTACACCCAAACCACCTTCACTTTTCCCACTAATCTTAAGAATCTTTGCAGGGTTTAACGACATCGCTTTAACTACAGATTCAGCACCTTGAGGAACGACATCTCCAAATTTACTTGTTTTACATATAGCACTTAAAGAAACTCTAAATGCGCTTTCAAGCCCAATAAAGCCGGGCGCAGTACTTATAAAAGGCTGGTCTTTTACTTCATTTAAATGAGGAGCGTGATCGGTTGCAATAGCGTCAATTGTCCCATCTAAAATCCCTTTTCTCAAAGCTAAACAGTCTTCTTCAGTCCTAAGAGGTGGATTCACAAATGAAGTCGAATCTAACTTCAATACCTCCCTTTCGTCTAGCAAAAGATGGTGCGGCGTAACCTCGGCAGTTACATTAATTCCTGCTTGTTTGGCAATCCTTATAAGTTCAACAGATCTTCTAGTTGACACATGCATTGCATGATAGTGCACATTATAGTGAGCCGCTATTGCCAAATCTCTTGCAAGCATTGCCTCTTCACTGACTGCCTTTATTCCCGACATTCCAAGATATGAAGATACTTCACCTTCATTTACAAAGTACTTATTCTCCCTAAACTCTTTAAACTCCAAATGCTGTGCAACTGTTACTCCATATTCTTGCGCCAACGCTAAAGCAAAGTCAAAAAGTTCTGGGTCGTCCACACCGTTCCCATCGTCAGTAAAGTACATAATGCCCATTTGAGATAGATCTCTAAAATCAACAAGCTCCTTTCCCATTCTGCCGCAGGTAATAGCTGATGAGATAATAATTTCACACTTGGCGTTTGAGTTTTGAATTCTTCTCTTGAGATCAAACACTTTCGAAACACTGTCAATCACAGGATCTGTGTTTGGCATTGCTACCAAGTGAGTAAACCCACCTAAAACTGCAGCAGTTGTAGCTGATTCAATATCCTCTGCTTCTTCATTCCCCGGCACCCTAAGATGAGTATGCATATCTACAAATGATGGTGCAACTACAAATTTGTCGACGTCAATTTCTTCGATATTTTCAATCGAAGAAATGCTGTCTTCAAGTCGTACGATTACCCCGCTTTCATCTATCAATATGTCCTTTTTTCTTATTCCTTCACCGTCGAGAACTGTTCCATTTCTAATTAGTAACATCTAATTCCCAACCTCTGATAGGACTTTTAGCAACACCGCCATTCTGGCTGGGATGCCATATGAAACCTGATTTAGTATCAATGACTTTTTTGAATCTGCAAGTTGTGACGATATCTCGACACCACGGTTCATTGGACCTGGATGCATTATAAACGCTTCGGGGTTTAGGCGATCGAGCCGAGAACCAGTCATTGAAAAGTTCTTAATATACTCATTTATTGATTGCATCCTCTTGTTTTGTAATCTTTCATTTTGTATACGAAGAAGGATTAGAAAATCCAGACCTTCAAGTTCTGAGTCCAAGTCACTTGTAAAGCTTGAAAAACCTAACGTTTCAATGCTCCTTTTGTCGGGCGTCCAAAGCGCGGGCGCAATGCCCACTACTTGGGCTCCAAGTAGAGAGAGAGCTTTAGCGCTTGATCTTGCAACTCGCGAATTTCGGACATCTCCAAGAATTCCAACCTTAATTCCCTCAAATGAGATATCTTTCCCTCGAGATCTTAACGAATCCCTAATGGTCAGAACGTCTATTAGAGCCTGCGTCGGATGAGCATGGCAACCATCGCCTGCGTTTATCACAGGTATATTTACCCATCTTGCAACTTGATGTGAAGCACCAATTGAAGCATGACGAACTATTAAACAGTCGACTCCAAACGCTTCCACAGTTTTCGCAGTGTCCTTGAACGATTCGCCCTTTTTCACCGATGAAGTGCTCTCAAAAAATGATAAGACATTACTTCCTAACTGTTTTGCAGCAAGTTCAAATGAAAGCCTCGTTCGAGTTGATCCTTCAAAAAACATTGTTGCAACGATTTTCCCGCTAAGTGCACTTGCATACTTTGAAGAGTCCCCTACAAACGATTCAGCAAACTCAACTATGTCTTCAAGTCCAGATCTTCCTACCTCATCTATTGTTAAAAAATCATCTCCAAATTTCAAAACATCTCGAGCAGTTACTTGAGCCACTTTTTCAGTCATTGTTTTTTATCCCCAGATAAACTCCACCGTCATTGACGACAACTATTTCATATCTATTTGTCGGTATATTCTTCCCCACAAAATCAGGTCTAATCGGTAGTTCACGGTGCCCTCTGTCAACCATTATTGCCAGTTGGACTGATATAGGCCTACCAAAGTCATTCAAGGCTTGGAGCGCAGCTCTAACCGTTCGACCGGTAAAAAGCACATCATCCACCAAAACAACAATTTTGTCATCAATGTTCCCTAAATTTGAATCTTTCTTTGGTTTTTGCGGCCTGAATTTTAAGTCATCTCTATACATCGATACATCGAGAGACCCAATTAATACTTCCTCGTTCTCAATCTCCGTAATCTTTGACCTGATTACCTGTGATAGAAATACCCCCCCAGTTTCCAGCCCGACCAAGTACAGTCCTTTTGATCCCTGATTTTTTTCTAGAATCTCATGGCTAATTCGTGTCAGAACTCTATTGACATCATTAGAGTCCATTAACTGTTTCAATTCCACAGAAGAGCCACCGCTCTTATATTGCACTTAGCCTCCATCGTATGAGTTTCACAGAACTCAATTAACGTTTCACTAACTAACTTATCACAAGTTTATCTAAAGTCAGCAACAATCTAATTTAATTTCTAAAGCTTTCCAAATGTTAGGCGGTTAGCACCAATTTAAGTATCTTTCATTAGAAAATAAGCTACCATTTATATCCACTTTTATATATGATTCCTTCAATTTGCCACTTCACTCTAAAGAACGCCTTGGTAATATTTCTACGCACTCACATATAAAATATAAGTTTCACAAAGGTCCACACCTAACATCTTTATTACTGTTTGTGCTGCTAGAAATAGTTCAGTTCGGGTTACAACTTAAAGCAAGCTGTTGGATTTCCCAATTCTAAAAGAGGTGTGTTTGACTTAACTTGGACGCAAGATTCAACTAGGATCGTCTAAGTGTTGATTGTTTTTCGTGCTGTCAAATTTAGAGACGTTTCAGCTGCTTTGAGCCTTAATCGTTTATCAAGTTTTCATGCAAGCTTAGACGTTCTGTTCAATCTAAATAAAGATAACCTCTGCAACTTTGCAAATAGGACGAACTGTGACTGATGGAAACTTAGCGCCTCCATACAATAAACGATTTTCAATTGATGTCTCAGTTTTGCTCGCCTCATTTGGTCTTCTTATATGCATATTTTCTTATGAAATTGGCAGATCTCGATACTCGAGATTTGCTTTAGAAATACTGTTTCTAGGTCTAATACTAATATTTTTCCCAATTACAAAATCCTTGCTTTTTGACAATCTTGAACGTTCACTGAGAGTATCTAAGCTTCGTTATCTTGGAATACTTCTGCTATTTGCTTCAGCTTTGAGGAGCCCACTTCTTCCCGATGCCTTCGATGAACTAATTCACCAAACAACACTGTGGGAAATAACTTACTATCATTCTTTAAACGTCATTAATACTTTGCTTCCAATCAGTCCAAAATATCCAGGTCTTGAAACAGCGACATTTTTTATACGTGCGTTCACTGGACTGCCATTTGGATTTTCAATCCTCTTCCTACTGCTTACAGCAAGAGTTGTTCTAATTGATGCAATATTCAAATTGAACGAAAATATCTTTAACAGTGAGTTTGCAGCATCTGTAGCTGTTTTAATATACGTCGCTAGCCCACAATTTTACTTTTTTAATGCTCAATACAGTTATCAAACACTAGCAATTAGTTTAAGCGCGGAAAGCTTCGCTCTACTCGTTATAGCACTAAGGAAAGAGGGTAATGTTAAATGCTTCATTTTGCCAACCTTACTCTTATGTGCATCAATTATGACCCATCATATCGTAGGAATAATCACCTTTTTCTTCTTCCTTTTTATGGCTTTTTACCTTCTCACATTTAAAGGCAAACGATATATACGACATCTGTTCAAGACAGTATGCATAGGTGGACTGTTTCTTCTGGTATGGACCATTAAATCTTATAGCCAATTAATTTCCTACTTAAAGCCGATACTTAGCGCAGCTTTTTCAAATTTTGGACAACTATTTTCCACCTCCCCTAAAGACAGAACACTTTTTACCGGAGCCTCTGGAATTGCTACACCACCAATTGAAGAACTAATTATGCTAATTAGCGCGTTGATATTTTGCCTTTTAATTGTAGGATCAATTTACTTAAAGCCTTGGAAGGGTAGTCAAATCGATGAGACAGAAGAGAAGGGAAAGGGTAGTTCTAACTTCTTGTCCTTTAAATTTATGATAATTCCCGTCATTATATCTATTGGACTTCCCTTAACTCTGTTAGCGCACTTTGCCCCAAAGAGTGCAGAAACAGCTGGACGTTCTACGACATTTATTTTTTTCGGGTTGTCGACTTTGATTGCGGGTGCAGCCCTCAAATGGGAATTTAAGAAGAAATATGTCATTGCAGGGGTAATGACGATTCTATTTATTGGATCTCTAATGACTGGTTCTGGCCCAGACTGGTCTTACACAACAGGACCTTATATAGTCGGTGGCGACAATAGGTCACTTGGGGCACCTTCTGTAGACGCCGCAACATGGGCATCTATTCACCTTCCCGTAGGATCAAAGATTGCGGCCGACAGAGATAACGGCGCAATAATGGCCGCAGTTGGCCACCTTGCTCCGGTGACAGCTATATCAGGTGAAGTCAACGTTTCAAACCTTTACTTTGACAACTCATTTAAGGCATCTGATCTCAAGACAATTCTGGACGGGAAAATTCGGTTTTTACTTGTAGACTATAGACTTGAAAAAAGTCCTCCAGCGTTTGGTCTTTACTTCGAGCCAAATGGCAAGAACCAATTGACACCCCTCACTAGTAATCAGCTTGGAAAATTTGCAGATATTGCCGGTGTAAATCCAATTTATGCAAACGGTCCTATCATCATTTATGATCTTTCAACCCTTCTAGGAGACAAGCCACTGACGTCTGAACCAACGTTTGGAACTAGCGTGACTGGGATAGGTAATTTTGGATCACAACTAAGTGATCTTAAACCTTTATTATCCGTTACTTTACTATTTTTGGGACTTTTTCTTTGGCGCCGTAAAATAGAAAACTTCTTATCATGGTTCTTAGTAACCTCTATTTTCCTTGGTGCAGTGTTGGTTCCTATCCCCATAAGCACTTCATACCTTCCAGAAATAATTGAGGGGCTAATGGTTGCAGTTTTTCTGTACTTTCTAACACGCCAAAAACAATATTCAAAAACATCAACTATGAGCGGCAAAAGAGTTCTAGAAAACTTAACTAACACTAAATTTATAATTTCAAATCTTTTAATAGGAGTTTCAATACTTTTAGCTCTTTTAGCCGCATATCCATCTTTTAGGAGTTCATACTGGCCACATACTCCTCTTTTTTAGAAGTTTAACAATTTAGGTAACATTACTTAAGATTGAAAGGTTAAGCTTTTTTAGATGACTTTACTTAAACGCCTTATAGGGGAAGCCAAAACTTCAAGTATTGACAAAGATCGTTCAGCTATCGAATTGTTCTTTAATTCCTTAGTAGAAGATTTAAATACACTATTTAGACAGTTTTTTAGGAATAACATAGCAGGGTCAATTTTTGTTCCACGCTTTTTGAGATGGGTAATTCTGCGCTTAAGTGGGTTAAACATCCAGACTCCTAAAATTAGGGAAGAGTGTCGCTTTAACAACAGCTACGTTTCAGTTGGAAAATCTAGCTCTATAAATCGTGCGTGCTACTTCGAAGGAAGTGGGAAAATCCAAATCGGGGAAAGATCAAACATAGGTCCTGGCTGCTACTTTCTTACCTCACAGCATAAGTGGAACGAGAACGGTGAGCTAGATCATCCATTTAGTGCTGACATAAAAGTAGGTGACAGAGTTTGGATTGGTGCCAGATCCACCATACTTCCTGGGACTGTCATTGAAGACAATTGCGTAATAGGTGCAGGATCACTAGTCAAAGGACACTTAAAACCTAATCTGATCTATGCAGGTGTTCCTGCAAAGCCAATTGCCAATAAAACAGTAAGTTAATTTATGATTTTTTTAGTAATATTTTGACGAATTTCTCAGATTTACACATAAAGTGAGTAAAAAATCACTTTCTGAAAATACAAAAATTTTAGGCCATCATTTCCTGGGACTACTAGGAGTAGCTTAATAACTACCATAAGGAAGTTCTTTAAGTATTTCTTAATTATTTGTCACAATTTGGTTTCCCGAGGGACTAGTCTATTTGCTCTCAATTGCCATCTACTTTTCTTTGCAACATATTGCATGCAAAGTGCTATAAATAGTTTGCATTTAATTATATGCTTACTATTAATGACGGCAATCAAAACAAATAAAACTTCTGTCAATGTATTAGACAGATCATTAATAGGAATATCAGTGGGATCACTAATAGAACCAAAACTAGTAAATGGTGAGTTGGAGAATGAAAGTAAAGATGTTATAAATCCTAACAATCATCTTCCGACAAATTCATTAGTTGGGGGTAAAGAGCGACAAAGCACCACTGTAAAAAGACCTCCAAAAAGACTAGCGAAGGTTTCCGTAGTAATTCCCACAAAAAATGAGGAGGAAAACATTCCGTTTGTCCTCAAGTCATTGCCAAAGTGGATTTACGAGTGCATTTTGGTTGACGCTTACTCAACGGACAATACAGTACGTGTCGCACGAGAGGTTATGCCTTCTATAAAGGTGACCTGGCAAACAAGAAAAGGAAAGGGTAACGCATTAGCTTGTGGATTTGCAGCCGCATCTGGTGACATCATTGTCATGCTAGATGCTGATTGCTCCACTCGGCCCGAAGAGATAAAATCATTTGTTGAAACCCTAATTGAGACAGGTTCTGACTATGCAAAAGGGTCTCGCTGCATACCAGGTGGCGGGAGTAACGATCTCTCCTTGCTTAGAAGAGCGGGGAATAAGTTCTTGAGCACTTTAGTAAATTTGTTTTTCAAGACTGACTTCAGTGACCTGTGCTACGGATATAACGCATTTTGGGCTGATATCCTTGAGGTTTTTTCCTTGGATTCTTCAAGTCCTTCTCAAAAGGGAGACGGCCTTCTTTGGGGTGACGGCTTTGAAATCGAAACTCTCCTAAGTCTTAGGGCTGCTCGAAATAACCTAAAAATTGTAGAAGTACCAAGTTACGAAGATAGCCGCAAGTTCGGGAGGTCAAATTTAAATGCTTTTCAGGATGGATTAAGAGTACTTCGAACAATCATCAAAGAGTGGAGAATGTTTACCAATTCTAAATTAATGTCAAGAGAAGTTGAAGATCATGGCAACCAAAGAGCAGCTTAGAAAAGTAAAAAGCGATCCCCTTGACAAACTTGATGCTTCCGTAAACCACTTTACTATATCAGTTATAATCGCAGCATTTAGCCTAGAAAGGCTTCCTCTGCTTATTAAATCGGTTGAAAGCATAACAAGACAATCACATAGAGCAGATGAAACCATAATTGTGATAGATAACAATGAAAGACTATTCGATATCGCACTCAATAAATTTTCAGGTGATAAGTTCTTGGACTGTACGGTCATAAAGAATGAGGGGCAAAAAGGTCTTTCTTCGGCACGAAACACCGGAGTTCTTGCCTCTAAAAGTGAGATAGTTGCATTTTTAGATGACGACGCATACGCCGACGATGACTGGCTGTTCAAACTAACGGCGCCGTATAAAAACCCTCTCACAGCGGGAACAGGTGGCCTGGTAATCCCTAAGTTTGTAACTAAAACTCCAGATTGGCTACCTGAAGAATTCTACTGGACAATTGGGTGCAGTTATAAAGGGCTACCTGGCACGACATCTCCAATCAGAAATCCAATTGGCGCTTCAATGTCATATAGAAGGCAGCTCTTAATTGAGGCGGGTCTCTTCGATGTTGACATGGGTAGGATAGGCAAAACCCCTTTAGGATGCGAAGAAACTGAAGCAGCTATTAGAATTTGCCAACTTCAAGATGGAATGCAAATAATATACTGTCCTGAGTCTATTGTAAGCCACAGCGTTCCACAGGAAAGATGCACAATCAACTATTTTCTGCGACGATGTTACTTAGAAGGCGTTTCAAAGTCAATGGTAACAAGAAGAGTTGGATCAAGTGGACTTAAGAGCGAAACGAAACACGCATTTGTTAATATACCTGCAGCGATTGTTCGTAACTTCGCACTCTTAGTGACCAAGGAAAGAAAACAGTCACTTAAGGTGCTTGCACTTATTACAGGTTTGTTTGCAACTTCGCTAGGATATTTACGTGGACTCATTTGGAGGAAGAGGTAGCTATTTCGGCTAATCAAAAAACGGTGGTTATGGTAAGTGCTGTTAACTATCCAAACTTAGGCGGAACAGAGACTCACGTATTTGAAACTTCGAAAAGGTTAGCTCAACGAGGATACAACGTTATAAATCTAACTACTGATTCCGGAGGAACCCTTTCAAAACACGAGACCGTGGAAAATATAGAGATACTACGATTCCCAGCCTATCCAAGTAGACCCGACCTTTACTATTCACCTGCCCTAATTAAAACGATTCGAACACTTAAATCAGATATCATTCACATTCAAGGTGTTCACACGTTAATTGCGCCAATGGCGATTAAAGCTGCTAAATCGATAAATGCGCCGGTCGTGTTGACTTTTCACTCTGGAGGACATTCAAGCTTTCTACGAAATCATTTCCGATCAATTCAATATAACGCCATAAAAAAGCGACTCCGCCAAGTAGATAAATTAGTAGGAGTAAGTAACTTTGAGGCTAGATTTTTCAGCAAATACGTTGGTGCGAAAGAAATAACAGTCATCCCCAATGGTGCAGACCATTTAAACATTGGCATCGATATGAGCAACCAGAGACCAAATAGTGGCAGTCCTAAGTTAATAACAGTCGGAAGGCTAGAAAA
>JAJYFT010000053.1 GCA_021790815.1 Actinomycetes bacterium | reverse complement strand
TAACTGCATCTCGTTCTGAAACTAGTTCTTCAACTGTTAAATTGATTTTGGTTTGACCAAAGTCATCATGCTCAATACCTTTTTCAACTTTAAAAAATTCCCCATCAGATATAACAGGATAACCAAAAATCAATCCCTCTGGCACATTGTACTCTCCGTGAGATACAACTGCTAAAGACACACAGTCTCCGGGTTCAGTCACATTGATAACTGACTTGACTGAATCTACAACACCATTAGCTGCTGAGGCAGCTGACGATGATCCCCTAGCTTTAATAATTTCAGCGCCACGTTGCTGGACTAGCGGAATGAAACTCTCTTCGAGCCAACTTTTATCATCGATTACATTTTCAGCGTTCTTACCTAAAATCGTTGCGTGTTTAAAATCTGGGTACTGCGTTGAAGAGTGATTGCCCCAAATAGCCACGTGAGAAACCTCATCAATTGTGACACCAGCTTTTTTAGCTAAGAGTGAGGATGCTCTATTTTGATCCAATCGAGTCATTGCAAACCATCTATCATCAGGAACTTCTTTTGCATGAGCTCGCGCTATTAGACAGTTCGTGTTGCACGGATTCCCAACTACAAGTACTCTTACATCACTGCTAGCGTTCTTCTCAATAGCCTCGCCTTGTGGCTTAAAGATTCCACCATTTATCGACAAAAGGTCTTTTCTTTCCATCCCAGCTTTTCTAGGTACACTTCCTACAAGCAAAGCCCAGTTAGTCGAGTCAAACGCCACATTTAGATCGGAGGTCATTTCAATTGATTCGACTTGAGGAAATGCACAGTCGTCAATCTCCATAACTACACCTTCGAGAGCTGGTAATGCGGGCTCTATTTCAAGAAGCCTCAAAGCTATCTTTTGATCTGGTCCAAACATAGAACCTGAAGCAATTCTAAAGAGCAGTGAGTATCCAATCTGACCTGCAGCTCCTGTAACAGTTACAACAATTGGTGTTGAATTCTTCGTCATTAAATTCTCCTAATTTTTTATTTCTTAATATGTTAAATCTTGTCTGCAATCGCAGAAGCAAACTCCGAACATTTTACTTCAGTTGCATCTTTTCTAAGTCTCGCAAAGTCATATGTTACTACTCCACTTGAGATAGTTTCTTCCAGAGCCCTTACAATATCACTAGCAGCTTCTTTCCAACCCAAATGTTCAAACATAAGTACCCCAGAAAGAATCAATGAACCAGGGTTTACCTTATCTTGACCTGTATATTTAGGTGCAGTTCCATGAGTAGCTTCAAATATTCCGTGACCCGTTACATAGTTAATGTTCGCTCCTGGTGCAATTCCTATTCCACCAACCTGAGCAGCAAGTGCATCCGAAAGGTAGTCTCCATTTAAGTTTGTTGTTGCAATCACATCGTACTCGTTTGGTCTAATTAAAATTTGCTGCAACATGTTATCGGCAATCGCATCCTTGACTAACAACTTATCCCCTGGATCTCCTCCGCAGTCATTCCAACCAACTGCCACGTCACTGAACTCTTCTTTTACTAGTTCATAGCCCCACGACCTGAATGCTCCCTCAGTAAACTTTTGGATGTTCCCCTTATGAACGAGCGTCACATTCTTTCTATGGTTCTCGACGGCATACTTGACGGCAGCTCTAATTAATCTTTTAGAACCGGTAATTGAAATAGGTTTAATTCCTATCCCTGAATCTGGTCGAATCTTAAAGCCCATCTCCTCAGTTAAGAATGCATATAGTTTCTTGGCCTCTTTGCTTCCTTCTTCGACTTCAATTCCGGCGTAAACGTCCTCCGTATTTTCCCTAAAGATGACCATGTCAACTCTTTCAGGATGAACAACTGGTGAAGGAACTCCTTTAAACCATCTGACAGGCCTCAAGCACACATAAAGGTCCAAAATCAAACGCAGTGCGACATTGAGTGACCTTATCCCTCCTCCAACTGGGGTAGTAAGAGGACCCTTAATCCCAATTAAGTATTCCCGAAAAGCGTCGACGGTAGCCTGAGGGAGCCATTCACCTGTCTCATTAAAAGCCTTTTCTCCTGCTAAAACCTCAATCCAGGCAATTTCATTGCCGTATTTTTTAGCAGCTTTATCTAAAACAAGCTTTGCTGCAGGCCATATGTCAACTCCGGTTCCATCGCCTTCTATGAAAGGAATTTCTGGGTTTGAAGGAACTACAAGGCGTCCTTCGCTATCAAGTGATATTTTTTCTGACATACTATAAAGGCTAGTACCGATTTAGAGCTATCGTTTGTAAATGTTGAAAAAATTTCACTAATCTAATTTTGTGATAGATCCTTTAGGCCTAGTTGATCGTATATTTCTCTCGTCGCCTTTGAGCGGTTCAAGGTATAAAAGTGCAGTCCAGGAGCTCCTCCTTCAAGAAGCTTTGAACAGAGTTCAGTAGCAATTTCAATCCCGCACTTTCGTACTTCTTGAGCTTTTTGGCTGTCTGGAGCAGATTGGTATGCACTTTCAAGTTTTTGTACCATCTCGTCAGGCACTTGAGCTCCCATCTTTTTCATGCTCTCAATTGAAGATAAGTGCGTTACAGGCATAATCCCAGGAAGAACCGGTTTATTAATTCCTAACTTGCTTAGGTCTTCTACAACCGAAAAGTACTCTTGAGGTTTAAAGAAAAACTGTGTGACACCAAAATCTGCTAATTCTAACTTTCTAGCTAAATATTTCCTGTCACTCGCTAAATCAGGCGAGTTAGGATGACCAATCGGCTGAACAGCTACACCAATAGAAAAACCACCGATTGCCCGAGCGAGTTCAACAAGTTCCGATGCAAATCTGAGTTCTCCATACTCAACTTCAGGCGTCTCTGGAGGATCCCCCCCTAATGCCATCAGATTTTCAATACCGCCTTTTCTTAGGTCAACCAAAATCTCAGCTAGCTCAAGTCTTGTGTGATCAACGCAGATCAAA
This sequence comes from Actinomycetes bacterium, assembly GCA_021790815.1. Lineage (GTDB taxonomy): Bacteria > Actinomycetota > Acidimicrobiia > Acidimicrobiales > JABEUL01 > JAJYFT01. The sequence goes on along the minus strand of JAJYFT010000053.1, from coordinate 11,353 downwards.
TGCGCCATTGGAGTAATTGAAGTAGTGTTCTTTATTCCAACTACAAGATCATGCGTCAACTTACGTGATGACCTACCCCCTCTATACGTAACTGACACAAAAGATGGCGAGAGACTCTCGAGATTTCTTAAAGTTTGAGCCAAGATATCCCTTTCCCCATCATTTTTCGGAGGGAAGAATTCAAAAGAAAAAGTTCTGCCTTGTTTAAGCATGTCTTTGATTAGCGTCACTTAGTCAACTCCTTTAACCGAAAAGCAGAGCTTATAGCATTTCTAAACAACATAGCAACAGTAGTAGGTCCAACGCCTCCTACACGTGGTGTGATGTATGAGGCAACCTCTTCAACGTCTTCATTTACGTCTGGAAGTAACTTCTTTCCTTCATACCTAACCCCAGCACCAACTACGACGGCACCACGTCTCACCATATCTTTACTAACGATTCCAGGGACTCCTGCAGCAGAGATAAGAATGTCGGCTTGAAGAGTAATTTGCTTTAGGTCGCTTACGCCACTGTGAACTAAAGTTACAGCAGCATTAGCAGAGTCACGTTTTTGACTCAAAAGAAGCGACAGTGGTTTACCTAAAGTCAGTCCTCTTCCAACTATTACTACATGCCTTCCCGAAACTTGCACTGAGTAGAAAGCCAATATAGCTTCAATTCCAGCTGGGGTACATGGGATGGGTCCTGGCATTGAAAGCGCCAGCCGACCCATGTTTAAAGGGTGCATGCCATCGGCATCCTTATCCGGATTAACATGATAAAGTGCTTCTTCAAAATCCACTCCTTTTGGTGGCGGGTACTGAATCAACATCGCATCAACTAACTCGTCTTCATTAAAACTTTCAACTACTTCAATTAGATCTTTAGTTGTTGAGTTGTCGTTTAAATGTTTGTGCGGAGAATGAAATCCAAGTTCACTCGCCTTTTTCTGCTTCATATTTATATAGTTAGCGCTCGAACTGTCACTTCCAACTAAGATCGTTGCCAGTCCTGGCTTTCTATTATACGTTTCGCTATATCGTTTAGCGTCACGTCTTACCTCATCTTCAACCGAGTTCGCAACAGGAACTCCAGACATGATAATAGCCATTAGTGTCTAAAGTGCCTTTGCCCGGTAAATATCATCGATAGTCCTAACTCGTTAGCTCGTTCTATTACCTCTGCATCCCTAACACTTCCACCAGGCTGAACAACTACTTTTACTCCTGCGTTCGCTACAGCTTCTAGTCCATCTTTAAAGGGGAAAAAAGCATCAGATGCAGCAGCTCCACCTATTGCACGTTGACCAGCTTTTTGCGAAGCAATCTCAGCCGCCAGCACCCTACTTTGTTGACCAGCACCAACGCCAACTACTTGATAATCTTTTGCCAACACAATTGCATTCGAAGTAGTTCTTGCACATACAAGCCAAGCAAGTGACGCGTCGCTCCATCCTCTATCATCTGGGCTGGCTTCGGTAACGACTGTCCATGACCCGCCAATTGGACTGTCGACAATATCAGGTTCTTGAATCAAAAAACCACCATCAAAAGTCCTAATCTCCATCGATCTTGGTCCAGGAGCTGAAGCTTCTATTAGGCGCAGCACTTTCCTTTTTGATTTAAACATTTTAATTGCACCAGGCGTGAACTTTGATGCTATCAAAACGTCTGCTTGAGGATTCTCTAAAATAGTTGCCGTTATGCGTTCATCTACTTCACCAACAATTGCCACAACTCCCCCAAAAGCAGACACTGGGTCAGACTCCATTGCCTTTAAATACACAGAATTAATGTCCGTACCAATAGCCGCTCCACACGCATTTGCATGTTTTATGATCGATACAGCAACAGGAGTATTTGCCGACAGGGAAGCCATCTCATGTGCTAACCGCCATGCTGCTTCACCATCAAAGAAGTTTAGATAGCTCATAGTTTTCCCGGAGTGCTGAGTAGCTCCATCAAACCATCCCCTTTTGCCAGATATTACATATCTTGCACCTTTTTGGTGCGGATTTTCTCCATACCTAAGTTCATCATTCGTCTTTCTTAGGTCAAGAAGAATCCGGTCATCTAAATTAACCTTTTCAACCTTTTGGAAAGCTGGCGACCTATCATCTCCTTCTTTTCCATCTTCACTTGCTTCAACGTTTTCTTGTAGCCATTCGGAAATTGCTTTATCATAAGCAAATGTATGACGAAACGCCTTAAGCGCAAGTTTCTTTCTAGTTAGGTTGCTTAAAGTATTCTTGCCGTCATGAAGTTCACCTAAAATTGTTGGATAATCATTCGGATCAACAACTACCCCAACAAAAGCATGATTCTTTGCTGCTGCACGAACCATTGTTGGCCCTCCAACGTCAATCATCTCAATCGAAGGGGAGTCTGCAAATGGATAGAGATTGCAAACAACAAGCTTAAAAGGAATAATCCCACTTCGTTGGAGGTCTTCGATATGGCTTTTTTCATCTAGATTCGCTAAAATACCGCCATGTATATTTGGGTGTAGAGTTTTTACTCTACCTCCTAACATCTCTTTAGCTCCCGTAACTGCTTCGACGGTCGTATGCGCAATAGACTCTTTCGATAAAGCTTCAGCAGTTCCACCAGAAGCAACAAGCTCCCAGCCTAAGTCCACTAAGCCTCGTGCAAAATCTACTAAACCAGTTTTGTCATGTACAGATACCAATGCTCTCATATTTTTCTCCTACACTAAGATTAGTTGCTCATTTAGCCATTCAAAAACAGTCCAAACATTATGAGAATTTTATTCGGCGTCATTACAACTTAAATTCAATTTTGCAAAAACTTACAAAACACCATATTTCAAATACTTTTGTCGAATTATCACCTTCAAACGCTATTTTAAGTTTTCCACGATGCTCCGCTGAAAACAATTTCTACTCCCAACAAGCGCTCCTACATCTAGAAACTGAACCTCTACGCGTATTGAAGTCGGCAGGTAAGGAAATCCTTCCTGTGATTAGTTGAAGGTCGAAACAAATTTAGCAATTGTTTCCGGATACAATTTTCGCTCAACTTCTTTTATTCTTTCATGCAGAGATTCCACGCTATCACTTTCTAAAATAGGAACTTCTTTTTGAGACAGAATTGGCCCTTCATCTACTCCTATAGTAGCGATGTGTACTGTGCAACCAGTAACACTTTCTCCGGAATTCAAAGCATCTTCAACTGCATGCCAACCTTTAAATTTAGGAAGTAATGATGGGTGAGTGTTGAGAATACGTCCTGCAAAGGACTCGAATATTGGATCGCTAAGTACTGTTCCGAATCCAGCCATGACTACAATCTCGGTCTCATACTTTTTTAATGTTGCGTTAAGAATTTTTGAATAAGTCAACCTATCAAATTCTTTAGTGAAGCTATCTCTAATAACAAGTTCAGCTTCAATTTCATGATTAATTGCGATATTAAGCGCTCTGCATGCTCTATCAGCAATAACAACTCTAATAGGAATTGCAGCTTCTATAATCGCCTCAAGTATCGTGCCAGATCCAGATGCTAAAACTGCAATATTCGTATATTTTTCATTTTTTTGGCTGCTAACTGTCAAAGAGCAGCTACTATTTCAACCATTATTCTGCCTGCCTCAGTCGGATTTTGGGCAACTTTAACACCCGCACTTTCAAGAGCTTCTTTCTTTGCACTAGCTGTGCCTTTCGACCCTGAGATTATTGCACCCGCATGACCCATTTTTCTCCCCGGAGGTGCGGTAACGCCAGCAATATACGCAACCACAGGCTTTGTCATTTCACTTTTTATGAATTCCGCAGCTTCCTCTTCGGCAGAACCACCAATTTCGCCAATCATCATAACTGCTTTAGTTTCGGGATCTTTTTCAAAACTTCTTAACGCATCGACAAAAACTGTGCCTGGAACTGGATCTCCACCTATCCCAACACACGTAGTTTGCCCAATGCTGTTTTGAGTTAGCTCAAATATTGCCTGGTATGTTAAGGTTCCAGATCTACTAACGATTCCAACTGGCCCACCAGCTAAGGCAATCTGGCCTGAAGTAATTCCAATATTGCACTTTCCAGGAGAAATAATTCCTGGGCAGTTTGGGCCTAAAAGTCTGGTATTTGGATAAGAATTTCGAAGACTATTAAATACTTTCGCTTGATCTTGAGCTGGAATATGTTCAGTTATGCAAACTATAAACTCAATCCCAGCTTCCGCCGCTTCTAGAATTGCAGATGGAGCAGCTTTAGGTGGAACACTTACGAATGTAGCGTTTGCGTTAGTTTCCTTAACTGCATCTTTCACACTGTTAAAAATGGGAATACCTTCAACACTTTCACCACCTTTCCCAGGCGTGACACCAGCTACAACTTTTGTGCCGTAGTCACGATTTCTAAGTCCATGAAATCTTCCTTGACCACCTGTAAGGCCCTGAACTACAACACGTGTGTTTTCATCAATCCAAATACTCACTTACTTTCCTCCATCTCTCTCTTTTGCAACAGCTACGGCTCTGACTGCAGCTTCCAACATAGTTGGTTCAACTATTAACTTGTCAGAAATATGATCTTTCAGAATCTCCCTAGCAATCTCGGCATTTGTTCCATCGAGTCTGAGTACAATGGGAGAAGATATGTTAACCCTGGAAAGAGCGGTTAAAATTCCGTTAGCTACTTCATCCGTTCTGACAATGCCACCAAAAATATTTACAAATATTGCCTTCACTTTTGGGTCACTGTTAATAACTTCAAGAGCATTAGCCATAACGTCGGCATTTGCTCCTCCACCAATATCTAAGAAATTGGCAGGTGACCCGCCTACTTGGTTGACTACATCACACGTACTCATTGCAAGTCCAGCGCCATTCGCAATAACCCCAACTGTTCCGTCTAATCCTATGTAGTTAAGTCCCTTTTCATGAGCAAACTTCTCACGCTCATCTATGTCACCTGTATTTTCAAACTCAGACCATTCTGGATGACGAAACTTTGCATCGTCATCTAAGGTCACTTTTGCATCCAGTGCGTGAACTTTACCTTGCGTGGTTAGAATTAGTGGATTTATCTCAACTAAATCAGCGTCTCCATCTTGAAAGCACGTATAAAGTTTCTTAAGAATGTCAACAGTGCCCTGCTGAGCCTCTTCATCGATTCCAGCTGCTTTGACCTGCGTCATTAAGCTCTCTTCTTCAACTCCAACAACAGGATCAATGTGGAGTTTTACTATAGCATCGGGATTAGTTTCTGCAACTTGTTCAATCTCAACTCCACCTTGCGATGAAAGCATGCATAAATGCTCTCTCTTGGATCTGTCCAAAGTAAAAGATGCGTAATACTCCTTTTTGATGTCAGATGCTCTTTCAAGCCAAATTAATTTTACTGTGTGGCCCTTAATGTCCATACCAAGGATGTTTGAAGCGTGCACTTTAACCTCGTCGCCACTTTCAGCGATTTTAATTCCGCCCGCCTTTCCTCTTCCGCCTACTTGAACCTGCGCCTTGACAACCACCGGATAACCGATGCGCTCAGCTACTTCAAGTGCTTCTTCAACAGTTTTTGCTTTCCCGCCGGGGGAAGTAGGAATTCCGTACTTAGAAAAATATTCCTTGCCTTGATATTCAAATAAATCCATTAATCTCCTTCAATCTTGTTTTGAGTCCAAAGTCTCTTCTAACCAATCAGTTATATCCCCTAGTGGTGAGCCTGGCGTAAAAACACGTGACACGCCTAGTTCCTGAAGTTTAGGGATGTCGTTATCAGGGATAATACCACCAACGACAACTAACACGTCATCTAAACCGTTCTCCTTAAGCCCATCAATAACTTTTGGAACTAAGGTTAAATGGGCGCCAGAAAGAAGTGAAAGCCCGACTGCATTCGCATCTTCTTGAAGAACTACTTGTACTATTTGCTCGGGTGTTTGGTGTAATCCTGTATAAATGACCTCAAAACCTGCGTCTCTGAGTGCACGCGCAATCACTTTGACGCCTCGGTCATGGCCATCAAGCCCAGGCTTTGCTACTACCACCCTATATCGCTGCTTCATCAAAATACGATATTAGAACTATTTTGACAGGTGCTTGTTAAAAGTTGAAAAATATCCTTCATTTATTTGACTATCCGAGTAGTTTACTCATGAAACTCTTGCTAAAAGATCATTGAAACTTTTTTTATCTGAAATTAGAAATTCATTTTCAACGAACACTTAACTCATCAGCTCTGAATTTTCGCTGGTAGCGATCTTTTCAAATCTATATTTCGCATTAATCCACCATAGAGCAGTTAGAACAACAACTATCAAGCTGACTCCAAAGCTATTCTCAAGTGCGTAACCGACCAATCTATTCGCGTGTCCAGATATCATATTCTCACCAATCTTTGGAAAACTTATAACAGTGAAGGCGAAATAGGCGAAGGCGAGAATATTAAAGTGTTTATTTTTTCCATTCCCCCACCAAAAGCCAATTAAAGGCACAATCCACACTAGTTCATGGAGCCACGATATCGGGGCAATAAGTATGCTTGTAATTCCAACCAGCGTGACTGCTGCAAGATTTTGCCCTAATCGCTTCGCCCTAATCGCCCCATAAAAGCCGAATACCATCATTACAACTACTGACGGAACCCAGAGAAAATACCACTTGCCATACGGTATAAGTCTCCTGAAAATCCCATCAAGTGACTGATTACTATAATAAAGTGGGCTATCGCCGTTTGAAAGCTTAATCAAGAAATGAAACCAGTACACTTTTGATCCATCAAACATAAAAATAAACCCCACTAAAGTTGAACCTAAGAAACCAGCAACCGAATTTCGAAACTCTTTGTACTCTTTTGCGAATAAGAAATAAATAATAAAAACACCTGGAGTCAGTTTTAAAGCAGCGGCTATCCCTACCAAAACTCCTCTGGGAATCCATTTCGGTCTAGTTTTATTTTCAAAACCCACTAAATCGACTAAAACCAAAAACATTATTAGAAAATCAATCTGACCAAAATCGAGTACGCTTGCTACCGGAAAATTCCAAATGCAAAGTGCGCTAATAATCAAAAGAAGAGGAAGATAACGATCTTTTTGCAAACTAAGAAAACCTCTAAATACGATGCTTACAGCAACCACAATTTCGGCAATGGTTAGAGATGTCCAAACGAAACGAGTGACATCAGGTGACATAAAATTAAATGGAACAAATAAGAGCGAGCAGACTGGAGGATATACATAGGCTAAGTGAACAAGCAAATGCGCACCAAAACCACTTGCATAAGGAGAATTTCCGTGAGCTACGTAAATCCCAGCTTCGCGATAGACAGCTAGGTCAACCGTTGCTGTACTTCCAGGACGAAAGACTACGTAAAACGCAATTGCAGCGCTGGACGCAAAAATTAAACCTGATATAGCAGTTTTGAGGTGGAGTTTCTTCATCTTTGAAATAGGGTAAGTATTAGTTGTCATTTTATCAATTAAAAGGTAAGCTCAATGTTCTTTATAGAAAGGCAATTTTTTTAAGTGTAAAATCACTACCTTTTATGCCAATCTTTTAATCTAAAACACACCTCTTCGTACAAGCTCCTTTGCTTTAAGTACTCGTTTACAGGTCCATATTCAGCAATTTGCATCTGAACTCTAAGAGTACAACATTCGGCAATCAAAAAAACACCTTAATCCCAATTTTATGAACTTCCCTTACCTCACAGGTTCAGATTGTTGTCGTTATCTGTTCAAATTTAACTCACCTTAAGCAGTATCTAAAGTTCAAAGGTCACCTAATCTTGCGACGACCAATAAAAAATAAGGTTCAAAAAGTTAAAACTACAAAATGTTCACTAACTGGTGCAAATCGCTCAGCACTACCGCCTGTTTAAAAGGTTGCTACTTTAAATCCTTCCGCCAGATTGAAATATCCCTACGCCTTTCTTGGATTATAAAATACATTTACCAATTAGAGGAAAATTTGCAAAACAATCCTTCTTAAGAGGTACTATTAGACTAATATTCCAAGTAAACTCCATCTGGATGCACTAATTGAACAGCGCAAATTAGATCAAGACAGATACTTTTCACTTCATTTAATCCAAGCCTATAGATAAAATAGGCCTCTTAGTTGTTCCAAATATATCTAAGTTGGGATTCGAACCTCAATTTAAAAATTATTTGTATTAACGAATTAAATTACACAAGCTAATAGGATAATCTGAAAGGTAAGACTTATAAAAAGTTTATTAGAACGTGGAATTTTGTTATGAATACTTCGTCACTTCCATTAGTGACTCCAGTCATCAAAAAATTTAATTGTTACTATCAAGCCTCGGTGATTGACATCAAAGAGGTTGAAGAGTTTACCATCAACACCCAGCACAAGTCAGTATGGAAAATTATCAGGTTTCCCATGTGGCTGGGTTTCTTTGCAATTTGTGCCATAGTTATTGGAGCATCTGTTCCTTCCTCACCATTTACCGTTAAGTCGGCGGGCTCATGGTACTTTGGGATCCAAAACCACTCCATTCTCAAAGGGAGCTTTACACCATCTCCAACTGAAATTTACCTTGGGTTAATTGGTCCATTCGGCGGATTGATCGTTTTTATCCGAGCCTGGTGGACTCTTTATCGACGAGTTGCTGTAAGGCCGGGAATCCCACTTAAGTATTTAGTTATTATTGGTGCAGTTTGGCTGATTCCCCTCATTATGGCACCGCCTCTTTTTAGCAGAGACTCTTACTCCTATGCAGCACAGGGCGAAATGGCCAGCAAAGGAATAAATCCGTATCAATATGGAGTAAACATCCTTGGCGAGAACGCAAATGTTTACTATAACCAAGTTGACCAGTTTTGGCAGTACACTCCAGTCCCATATGGACCGGTTGACCTGACAATATCTGCAACCATTATGGACGCAACCAACCATGCTGAACTTTTTGCAATTTTATTGCTAAGGCTTGTGATGGGAGTTGGTGGTATCTTACTTGCGGCACTGTTCTTCCCGTTTATTGCAAAAAAGGTGGGAGTGGATCCTAGCGTAGCCTTCGTATTTGGAATTTTGAACCCGGTAACGCTGCTACACGTAATTGGAGGAATACATAATGACGGGATAATGGTCGGAATAATGGTAGCCGGGATAGCGCTCGCAAAAATGAATCGTAAAATACTTGGAATTTGCATATGTGCTTTGGCTGCACTAGTTAAGGCTCCAGCACTTTTGGCAGCCGCATTTATTGGTTGGAATTGGCCTGGCAGGTCAGCTAAACCACTTGAGCGCTTCAAATACTTGTCAGTTTCAGGCGCACTATCTTTAGCAACAATGTTCATTGTAACGTGGTTTACAGGTTTTGGATGGGGATGGCTTCATAACCTAAATGCTCCAAACGCCGTAATCAACTGGCTTTCACCGACTACCGGTCTCGCAAAACTATTTACGAGGTTATTCCACCTAGTTGGCATACATTTTTCATCCGGCGCAGTTTTAACTATTTTCCGTGAATCCGGAACGGTCTTGTCCCTAGCACTAGCTACTTATTATCTCCTTTCAAGTCACAAGAATGAATGGATAGTAAACCTAGGAATTGCATTTTTGCTAGTCGTTATGCTGAGTCCCGTCGTCCAGCCTTGGTACCTGTCGTGGGGAATAATATTAATGTCTTTTTCTCAAAGGTCAAGAGCAAAATCTATTGCGCTGGCATTGGCAATCATAACTACATTTTACGGACTTCCGAGTGGACTACTCCTTGTTCAACAGATATTTAAAACAAGTCCACTAGTCGTAGTTCCGTCTTTGCTAATTTTTGTCGCCCTTGTTGTGTGGCCTCTAATCTCATGGTTTAGGAGGATACAACGCATCGCACTAAAGATGAACTCAGTTCCAGTTTAGTTTATCAGACCATAAAAAACAGCCGAAGAAACATTAATAGCCACGCACCTAAGCTGCTTATAAATTTATCCATGGTCCTATTTAATCAACCAACTTTAGGTAAAACTATAAATCCTACGTCTACTGCAAAAGTTGTTGCTGCGATAACAGTCATTAGGTGAAAAACCTCGTGATAACCGAATATCTTTGGCCAAGGATCTGGTTTTTTCTTAGCGTAAACTACCGCTCCTAAGGTGTACGTAGCACCTCCAAAGCACAGAAGAATAAATCCTAAAACTCCAAGCCCATGGTATAAACCGGGAAGCACCAAAAGTGCCGCCCATCCAACCCCGACATATGGAGCAATTACAGCCCAACGTGGAGCTGTCATCCAGACCATCCTAAGTGTTACCCCCACAAAGGCTCCAAACCAAATAACGCTAAGCATAATATCTCTAGAAAGAGGCGGGAGAACTAAACCACCAAGACCTGTATAGGTTCCGGCAATTGCCATAAAAATCATAGAGTGATCTAGTCGCCTTACCTTCTTGTGCATCTTAGGAGACCACTTCCCACGGTGTAGCAGTGTTGACGAACCAAACATCCCCGCTACTCCAAGGGTATAAATCACCATTGCTGTCTTTGGCCAAGCACCTTTCGCTGCAGCTACTAGCCATATCCCATAGAATAAAGTCAGGAAAAATGCCACTTGATGAAACCGACCTCTAAGTAGAGGTTTTGCTGGCATCAACTCGGACTCTTGGTTCTCAGTAATTGTCACATATCTAGTCTACCTACTAGTAGGTAGGTAAAACTCAAGAAATAATATTTTTTTTGAATTTTGTGGTCAAAGTACCAATGGAACTTATAGAGCTAACCAAAATATCACCACTTTTAAGAAATTCTGGTGGATTTTTTACAAACCCGACGCCACTTGGTGTGCCAGTAAATATCACGTCACCTGGGTAAAGAGTTACAATCCTTGAAAGTTGAGAGACTATCTCGTTGACTGAAAATATCATTTTTGAAGTGCTGCTCTTTTGAACAACACGATCATTCAAGGTAAGTTCTAATTCAAATGGTCCGTTCACATCTTTTGCAAATGCTAAGTATGGTCCAATTGGAGCAAAGTTTGGGTAACTTTTTCCTAATGAGAAGTGTTCTCCAGTTGCAAACTGTACTTTTCGTTCAGAAATATCTTGGCCAACCGTATACCCTGCAATATAGTTACCTGCAAGTTCAGAAGGAACATCTTTCGCAAACTTTGAAATAATTACAACAAGTTCGATCTCGTAATCAACATACTCTGAAACCAATTCGACTTCAACATTGTCTCCAGCTAATGAAGACTGAAACTTTGTAAACACTACTGGCATTGAATAAGTAGGCATTTCTGCCTCTCTCGCATGATCAACATAGTTAACACCTATAGCAAATATCTGCGTAGGGCGAGGAGATGGTGGAAGAAATACTGAACTACCTATTTCTTTATCAAATCTCAAATCTGCATCTTCTAGCCATACTAAAAACTCGTCAAAACAATCATAAA
>JAJYFT010000052.1 GCA_021790815.1 Actinomycetes bacterium | reverse complement strand
GATCTGCATCAACGTCTTTAAAGTATGAACCAGTTATCCACGGTCCTCTAACTTCAAACTCACCTACCGACACACCGTCACTTGGCATCACAGTACCATCAATGTCAGTAATTCGTAGTTCCACTCCGGGAACAAGAGTGCCTGTTTTTGCCAACCATGAAACCTCATCGTTTGGATCCGAGCCACGAGGTGGGGTGGAAAGGGCGCACAAGGGACTGGTTTCAGTCATTCCCCAACCCTGTAGCAATCTAACACCATATCTAACTTTAAAAGCTTCAATTAGCTTTCGAGGTACCGCTGATCCACCAGCGACAATCATTCTGATAGATGAAAGGTCAAGTTCCTTATCTTCTGAGTACTGGAGCAAATCATTCCAAATCGTTGGAACTCCTGCAGACATTGTTGGTTTTTCCATATTTATAAGCTTAAATAGCGGCGCAGCTTGAAGATACTGCTTCGGCATTATCATATCTGAACCAGACATCCAACATGCATAGGGCGTTCCCCAAGCATTGACATGAAACATCGGAACAATTATTAACGATCGGTCAGTTGAAGATAACCCAAGAGTTGCAGCCGAAGTAGCCATAATTGTGTGAAGATACAAAGAACGATGGCTATAAACTACGCCTTTAGGGTTACCAGTTGTACCTGACGTATAACACATTGAAGCTGCATCATTCTCATCAAACTCCGGCCAATCGTAACCTAAACTTGCTCCATCTATTAATTCCTCATACTTAACTGCCTCAGGAAACATTGATATGTCTCCTTCGCCAACTGCAATTAGCTTTTTAACCCCGCTTAATGCACCTTTAACTCTTGCTAAAGCAGGAGCTAAAATTGCATCAAATATGATAACTCTGTCATCCGCATCTTGAATTATGTACTCAAGTTGCTCAGGAAATAAACGGACGTTTAAGGTGTGTAACACACAACCCATTGATGGAACTGCAAAGTAAGCTTCAACGTGTTCTTGATGATTCATAGAAAACGTTGCGACTCTATCGCCCCTCTTGACTCCAAGTGCTTCTAAAGCATTAGCTAACTTTTCAACCCTAAACCCAATTTCTTCAAAAGTCGCTTTTCGGGTGCCTTCACCCTCAAATGTAATAACTTCACTATTGGCATTAACCTTCCTTCCATATTCAAAGATCTGACTAATTAATAGTGGCCGTTGTTGCATAGTACTTTTCAAGTTAAACCTCCTGTAAGTTAAGCGCCGTGTAATCTACTAATTTAGTGCAAAAGCACTCCTCAAATAATTTGCTGTCGTCCTAATTCCTCTACCAGCACTTATCATACTTTACACCATTTAAAACTAGAAATTTATGTAAGAATGACCACACACGAGCCGCAAGCCTTTGCTTTAGTCGTGGGTCAAGGTTCGCGGCCCACTTTTGTCAAAGTAAACCTACTGAAATTATCAGACATTCAAAGCTTTAGAATTTATCAGCAACCTTAAAGGAACTGCTAAATTCGCCAATTCTATCTAGTTTTCAACTCAACAAATAACTCGTTCCTATTAATCTAACTAATTGCATATTGAAGTGGTCTCAGAGGTGAGGGAAGCATGCTTTCATCCGTCAAATAATTATCTATCGCCTTGGCAACAGATCTACCCTCAGCAATTGCCCATACAATTAAACTCTGTCCTCTTACGCTGTCCCCACAGGCAAATACCTTTTTTACACTTGTCGACCACGAATCTGACACTTTGATGTTTCCTCTTCCATCTAACTCTACGCCGAGCTCGGCAACTAAGCCACTTTTTTCAGGTCCGCTAAAACCCATAGCTAAAAGGCATAGGTCACAAGGAATCTCACGGGATGTACCTTCAATTGTTTCAAACGTCACCCTTCCGTCTGTTTCAACTTGGTGTACCTCTTCGATAATTAGTCCCTTTACGTTTAGCTCATCATCTCCAACAAATCTACTGCCAGTAACTGAAAATAGCCTATCTCCACCCTCCTCGTGTGCTGACGATGTACGAAATATGACGGGCCAAGTAGGCCAAGGATTATTCGTGCCTCTATTTTCAGGGGGTTTCGAAAGTATTTCTAACTGCGTTATCGACTTGGCACCTTGTCTAAGCGCCGTACCTAAACAGTCTGCACCCGTATCACCTCCACCGATTATCACTACATGCTTTCCGTTTGCGTCAATCTCACTCTTAGCCGCGCTTCCTTCGGTGACTAGATTAGAGCGCTTTAAATACTCCATTGCAAAATGAATACCATGGAGGTCTCTGCCTTCAATATTTAAATTTCTAGGAACGGTGCAACCAATTGCAAGTAATACCGCATCGAACTTAGCAAGCACTTCACTTCCTGGGACAACATTGCAGTTACTCCCCAATGGACCTCCAACTGCTCTATCTGCAATAAACTCAATGCCACCTATTGAAGTATTTGCAACGAATACAACACCTTCAGATTCTAACTGGGTAAGTCTCTCATCCAGAACAGCCTTTTCCATCTTAAATTCCGGTATTCCATACCGTAATAGACCACCAATTTTCTCTGCTCTTTCAAAAACCGTTACGCTATGGCCAGCTCTTGCAAGTTGCTGAGCTGCAGCTAAACCTGCTGGGCCTGAGCCAATAATAGCGACTTTCTTTCCAGTCTTTACTTCAGCAATTCGAGGTTTTAGGCCCATCTTCGCTTTCAATTCTTCAACTATACCAACTTCAATCTGCTTTATAGCTACAGGATCTTCGTTAATTCCTAGGACACAAGATCCTTCACATGGTGCTGGACAAAGCCTACCCGTAAAGTCCGGAAAATTATTCGTCGCATGAAGACGTTCAGCAGCTAACTCAAAATCACCCTTAAAAACTAAATCGTTCCACTCAGGAATTAGGTTTCCTAAAGGACAACCTTCATGACAAAATGGAATCCCACAGTCCATGCACCTAGCACCTTGCACTTCAAGTTCGTTATCTGGAAAAGGTTCGTATACTTCTTTCCAATCTTTGATACGAACGGGAATGCTCCTTCTTGAAGCTGTTTTTCTGCCGTATTTCATAAATCCAGTTAACTCACCCATGTGCTGCTGCCATAACCGCTATTTCCACTGACTCTCCTCTTTCTAACGCTTCCTTAGTGGCATCAAGTACTCTTCTATAATCTCGAGGCATAACTTTTTTGAAATAAAAACATTCGCTATCCCAACTCTCTAAAAGGGAGCCTGCAATTTCAGAACTCGTATATTTAAAGTGCTTAGAAATAGCATTTTTGACTGTCTCTAAATCATCTTCTTCCATTGCTTCCAACGAGACCATCTCCATGTTCAACCGATTAGCAAATGTGTGATCTGGATCGTAAACGTAAGCAACTCCTCCTGACATGCCAGCACCAAAATTCCTCCCTGTTTTGCCAAGCACAACCGCTACCCCACCAGTCATATACTCACAAGCGTGATCACCTACCCCTTCGACAACAGCTAAGGCACCTGAATTTCTTACACAAAACCTTTCTCCGACAACACCGTTAAGATATGTCTCGCCACTTGTAGCTCCATATAAAATCACGTTGCCTGCAATTATGTTCTCATAGGACTCAAAAGTTGATTCTGGTGGAACACTAACTATAATCTTCCCGCCGCTCAGTCCCTTAGCAAGGTAGTCATTTGCATCACCAACTAAAGTCAAACTAACGCCTCGCGGCAGAAATGCACCAAAACTTTGCCCAGCTGAACCAGTAAACTTTATCTTTATTGTGTCATCTGGAAGCCCCTCTGCACCATAGCGTCTTGAAATTTCAGCTCCTAGCATCGTTCCAACAGTTCTGTTAATGTTACGCACCTCAAGTTCAATGGAAACTGCTTCTTTACTCTCTAATGCTGGCTTTGCAAGTTCAATTAAAGTATTGTCAATTGCTTTGTCCAAGGAGTGATCTTGGGTAGTCTCACACTTTAGTTTTGCCTCTTTCCCGTGCAACCCTTGAGGCTTTGAAAGAATTAATGACAAGTCTAACCCCTCTGTCTTCTCATTGCCTCTCAGTTCATCAATGTCGAGCAGCTCAACGTTGCCGATGGCTTCATCCAAACTTCTCAGCCCAAGCTCGGCTAAATACTCTCTAACTTCTTGAGCAATATAGGTAAAGAAGTTCTCAACAAACTCAGGCTTTCCGCTGAATTTCTTTCTTAGCTCTGGGTTCTGAGTTGCAATTCCAACTGGGCACGTATCTAAGTGGCAAACTCTCATCATTACACATCCAGAAACTACAAGTGGTGCAGTTGCAAAGCCAAACTCCTCCGCTCCTAGCAGTGCTGCAACTACGACATCTCTACCTGTCTTTAGTTGACCATCGACTTGAACTACAATTCTGTCTCTTAATCCATTCATAACGAGTGTCTGTTGGGTCTCTGCTAGCCCTAGTTCCCACGGAACTCCTGCATGTTTGATTGAAGAAAGTGGACTTGCTCCTGTGCCTCCATCGTGTCCACTAATTAACACAACATCAGCATGCGCTTTTGAAACTCCAGCTGCTACAGTACCTACACCTACTTCTGCAACAAGTTTTACGTGAATACGAGCATATTTGTTGGCATTTTTTAAGTCATGGATCAACTGAGCTAAATCCTCAATTGAATAGATATCATGATGAGGAGGTGGAGAAATAAGTCCGACACCGGGGGTAGAAAAACGAGTCTTTGCAATCCAAGGATAAACTTTATGTCCTGGAAGTTGACCGCCTTCACCTGGCTTAGCACCCTGGGCCATTTTGATTTGAATGTCATCTGAATTAACTAAGTACTCACTCGTCACTCCAAAACGTCCTGAGGCAACTTGTTTAATGGCACTCCTTCTCAAATCACCATCTTGTGAAATTTGAAAGCGGCCGCTGTCTTCACCACCTTCACCTGTATTTGACTTTCCACCGAGTCTATTCATTGCAATAGCTAAAGTTTCATGGGCCTCTTTTGAAATTGAGCCATACGACATGGCACCGGTTGAAAATCTTTTAACTATTTCAGATATTGGTTCGACTTCTTCAATTGAAATAGATTCTCTTTTTTTAAACTTCATTAACCCACGAATAGTTGCAAGGTGTTCAGACTGATCATCTACAAGCTTCGTGTACTCTTTAAAAATTTCATACCGTCCTGATCGAGTTGAATGCTGTAATTTGTAGACAGTTAGAGGATTAAAAAGATGGTACTCTCCTTCTCGACGCCACTGATACTCTCCACCAACTTCAAGTTTTCTATGTGATAGTTCGCTTTGGCGATCAAAAAATGCTAGCTTGTGCCTCTTTAGGACATCTTTAGCAATAACGTCGAAGCCTACTCCGGACACTCTTGACGGAGTTCCATCGAATGCAACTTGAATGACTTCTTCGTTCAAGCCAACTGCCTCGAAAACGTGAGCACCAACGTAAGAAGACACAGTAGAAATTCCCATCTTGCTCATTACCTTAAGAACCCCTTTTGAATAAGCTTTTACAAGATTCTTAACAGCTGATCTTTCATTTATTCCGGTTAAGACTTTCTTTGCTACAAGGCTCTTTACCGACTCAATTGCAACATAAGGACATACTGCTGATGCACCATATCCCAAAAGAAGCGCCATATGATGCGTTTCACGTGCATCTCCAGATTCAACTATCAGGCCTACTTTTGTCCGTGTCTTGCGCCTAATTAAATGATGGTGAACCGCCCCTGTTAAAAGAAGGCTTGGGATAGGGGCCATCGTTGACGTGGTTAAACGATCTGACAAAATAATGAGATTAAAGCCTTCTTCAATTTTTCTATCGACTTCTTTGCAAACATTTAAAATAGCGTTCTTAAGACTTTCGCCATCTCCTGTTGCATCAAAAAGCCCGTCTATAACAGCTGACTTATAGCCGTACGCTTCAAAATCCTCCTCAATATACTGAAGTTTCGATAACTCGGCTTCAGTAAGTATTGGTCTTGAAAGGACGATCTTATGGCAAGATTTTTTCGTTGGAGACAAAAGATTTCCCTCTGGACCAATAAATGATTTTAGCGAAGTAACAAGTTCTTCCCTAATTGCATCAAGAGGAGGGTTTGTTACCTGGGCAAAGAGTTGGGAGAAGTAGTCGAATAGCAGCCGTGCTCGGTCTGAAAGTACCGCAATCGGAGCATCATTTCCCATCGACCCTATTGGTTCAACACCATTTCTTGCCATCGGAGTAAGGAGAACTCGCAACTCTTCTTCTGAGTAACCAAATAGACGTTGATCAACTAATGAATCTCCTTTTTTAACCATGAACTGGTCTTTTTCTGGAACATCTTCAATTTGGATCAACTCCTCCTGCAACCACTGCACATAGTTTTCAGTAGTTGACAACTCCTCTTTTAGTTCGTCGTCTCCTACAATTCTTCCTTTAGAAGTATCAACCAAGAACATTCTTCCTGGAGTCAAACGCCCTTTGGAAAGAATAAGGCTTGGATCAATATCTAGCACTCCCACTTCGGAAGCCATAATTACCCGGTCATCCTTGGTGACCCAATACCTAGCTGGTCGTAGTCCATTACGATCTAGGACTGCACCTACTGAAGTTCCATCCGTAAAAGAAATTGCGGCTGGTCCATCCCAGGCTTCCATGAGAGTTGCATGAAACTCATAAAATGCCCTTCTCTGTTTTGACATCGTCTCATGACTTTCCCAAGCCTCAGGGATCATCATTAGAACCGAATGAGCTAAGCTTCTGCCTCCTAAGTGAAGCAGTTCAAGTACTTCATCAAAGGAGGCTGAATCACTCAATTGAGGAGTCGCTATAGGGAAAAGATCTTCCATGTCTTTCCCAAAATAATCTGACTTAAGCATTGCCTCTCTTGTACGCATCCAGTTTCTGTTACCTGTGATTGTATTTATCTCTCCATTGTGTGCAATATATCGATAGGGATGAGCAAGTTTCCAAGCCGGAAATGTATTCGTTGAAAACCTTGAATGAACAAGCGCGATTGCACTCTCTAGAGAACTATCACTTAGATCTGGATAAAACTGTCTCAACTGAGGAGGAGTTAACATACCCTTGTAAACAAGAACTCTTGAAGAAAGAGAGGATGCATAAAAATCAGTTATTTCTCTTTCAGCCAATTTTCTAACTACGTAACAAAGTCGCTCAAATTCCATTCGAGTTAAGCTTTTATCAACAGGTTCTATAAAGACCTGCTCAATAACAGGTTGCGCATCAAGAGAAGTCTCTCCCAAAATCGATGGATTGGTTGGAACACTTCTAAATCCGATTAGTTTCACACGATGTTTCTCACAGATTTTTGAGAAGTGATCTTTTGATACTCCTGAATCTTTTCCTAAAAAAATGATTCCAGAAGCAAAAATAGAGGTTGGTTCATAACCAAAATGGCGTTTTGATATGTCTTTTAAGTAGGTTTCAGGAAACTGAATTAGAATTCCCGCACCATCACCAGTATTGACCTCTGCTCCGGTCGCTCCCCTGTGCTCTAGATTCTCAAGAATTTCGAGACCTTGATTAATGATCTCTCTCGATTTAACGCCCTTTATATTTACAACAAAACCCACCCCACAAGAGTCATGTTCAAATCGAGGGTCATAAAGCCCCTGCCTCGTCTCCATTTAGTTCCAATCTTTTGGTCCGTGAATTTCACGGGATCTTACAAAAAACATGCAACCACTCGGGACGACATTGGCCCTGTCGCAATACTTCTATGATACATCATATGGAATCCTTTGATAAACGCGGACAGGCAAACTTTTCTAACCCAAATGAAAGTCCTGAAGTGTTAGTAGTTGGAGGTGGCATAATTGGCCTTTCAACTGCTTTTATGCTTAAAAATCAAGGCATAAATGTGACGGTAATCGACCCAAATCCAACTTTAGGAACGAGTCATTATGCAGCTGGAATGCTAGCTCCTGTAATGGAATCTAACCCTCAAGAGACAGATTTAATCGATTTCAACATTAAATCCAGAGAGATGTGGGACGATTTTCACCAAGAAATTACTAAAATCACAGGGCAAAGTATTGATTTTAGAGAGATTGGAACCGTTTCAGTTGCATTTAATCTAGATGACAAAAGATACCTTCATGAAGTTGCCAGCTTTCAAAAAAAGTTTCACCTAAAATCCGAAATATTAAGCACTACTGCGCTTAGAACATTGGAACCGATGCTCAATCCTTCCATCTCTGGAGGAATTTACGCCCCAAACGATCACGTCGTTAACCCGAGGCTAACTCTACAGGCATTAAAAAGTTGCCTAGACCTGGATTCATTAATTGAAGACAGTGTTACTGAACTTACCGTTGAATCAGGAAAGTTGGCAACAGTGATCACAAGAAACGGTCTTAGGTTTACTCCTAGCTATGTCGTGCTTGCTACTGGCATTAGAGGCAACAATATTCTCGGTATGCCAGATGAGCTGCGAATTGATGTACGCCCTGTAAAAGGACAAATTCTCCGACTTAAAGCACTATCGAATGATTCTCTGCCACGTGTCATTGTCAGGGGAATTGTAAATGGCCGCTTTATCTATATAGTTCCAAGATCAAATGGAGAAATAGTAGTTGGAGCAACAATGGAAGAGAAGGGATTTGACGACACTGTTACAGCAATTGCCGTCAAAGAAATGCTAGAAGATGCACTTAGTGTAATCCCTGGAATTGACGAAGCTTCTATTCTTGAATTTCAATCTGGTTTTCGACCGGCAACTAACGACAACGCACCAGTAGTTGGAAAATCGGAAATTGATAACATAATTTACGCGTTTGGTCACTTTAGACACGGTATTCTCGAAGCTCCCCTAACTGCCTCAATTGTAACGTCAATCGTGACAGAAAAGAGCATTCCGGAAGAGGCTAAAGTAGCTGATCCAAATCGATTTAGAAAATAGAACGTTTTTAGAATTACCGTTAAAACTTTAATAAAACCATCTTGCACTATGGACCGTATAATAAAAGAAAGTGAAAGTATCAGACTATAGACATTTAATAAATGATTAGCGCACTGTACTTAAGAAGTAATAGATATGGAAAAATTTGGTTTTTAGATGAGTAATCGAGATATAACTAAGATCAAACTATCCCTAAATGGAAAAACTCTAATGGTTCCGGTAAATTCGACTTTATTAGATATTGTCAACTTGCATTTCAAAGGAGATCCGTTGCCGCTTAAGGGTATATCAGCTGCAGTCAACAGAGAAATAGTTTTTCGATCACAGTGGGATACTTTCTTGCTTAAAGATAGCTACATAATTGAAATTTTAAATGTTACTCAAGGAGGGTAAGTGGCTGATAGTGTCGTAATTGGGAAAAGAAACTTTTCAAGTAGGCTGATGCTTGGAACTGGTGGGATAAAAAGCCTCGAAATCTTGAGAGAAGTAGTAACAAAAGCGGGTTGTGAAGTTGCTACTGTTGCTATGAGACGAGTAGACCTAAAAGAAAGTACATCATTTTTACAGTTACTCGAAGAATTAAATGTAACTATACTTCCTAACACAGCTGGATGCTTTACGGCAAACGATGCAGTCCTAACTGCCCGAATGGCAGAAGATGCTCTTGGAACTGGATGGGTTAAGTTAGAAGTCATTGGAGATGAACATACGTTACTTCCAGATTCGGTTGAACTCTTAAAGGCTGCTGAGGAGTTGGTGGATTATGGAATTGAAGTTCTAGCGTATACCAACGATGACGTCATATTGGCTAAAAGGCTTTTAAATTTAGGAGTAAGCGCTGTGATGCCCTTGGGCTCTCCGATTGGTTCAGGACTTGGAATTGTAAACCCACACGCAATATCAATGATAATTGACGAGATTGCTGGAAAAGTTCCTGTAGTGTTAGATGCCGGCATAGGAACTGCGTCTGACGCTGCGTTTGCAATGGAGTTAGGTTGTGATCTAGTACTTGCCGCAAGTTCAATTACAAAAGCAGACAATCCAATCTTGATGGCATCTTCAATTTCAATGGCGGTTAAGGCGGGCAGAGATTCTTGGCTAGCTGGGAGAATACCTAAGCGATACCATGCTCAAGCCTCAACGAGTCAGGGCAACATTGCAACATGGAAATAACAAAGATAGAATCTACAAGAGTCGAAATCTCGCCTCTAGATAAAGCAATATTTAGAGAATTTTTTACCACTCATTTTGAATCACTTAGCAATGCCTGATAACACTCCAATTTCGGTTATGACTATTGGTGGAGTTGACCCATCAGGTGGAGCTGGCATTGCCGTAGACTTAAAGACATTTATGGCATTTGACACTTTTGGAACCTGTGCTGTTGCAGCTTTGACTGCTCAAAATACGACCGAGGTAAGGTCAATTGTTCCTACTGAACGAAGATTCCTTCAAAGTCAGATTGAATGCGTATTGGACGACATCTCAGTTGTGGCCGCAAAGACTGGAATGCTCTTTTCAAGCGAAAACATAGCATGCGTCGCCGACATCTTCGAACAGCGTGAAAATTCTGAAACAGAAATAAAACTTATAGTTGATCCCGTAACGGCATCTTCGACGAAAAAGATTTTAGTTGACGAAAATGCAAAGATCGCTTACTTAAATTTGCTATTTAAGGTAGCCTACCTAATTACACCTAATATCGCTGAAGCAGAATTTTTCACGGGAATTGAAGTTAACGACATTGACTCGATGAAAGTATCATCAAAGGCATTACACGAGATGACGGGAAGTAAAATATTGGTGACGGGAGGCCATCTAACTGGAAATTCAATGAGTGACGTATATTTTGATGGAACTGAATTCGAAATCTTTGAATCAGAAAGAATTCCAACGCTTAATAACCATGGCACCGGATGTACCTTAAGCGCAGCTATAACTGCCCTAGTTGGAAGCGGACAAGATATTGTATCTGCAATTAGAACCTCAAAAGAGTACGTATCGAGGGCACTCGTAAGATCTTCATCCTGGGAGATTGGTAAGGGACACGGTCCGCTTAATCATCGTGGAGCAATAATTATAAATGGAAAGTAAATCACCATCACTAAAACCTGCACTTATCTTCGTTGGTTCTTTGGTTGTTCTAGTTATTATTGGACTTGTTGGGGTAGCGCTAACGTCATCAAGTAGAAACACAGTAATTCCTACAAAAACAACGGGGCTGCCACTTAAATCAACTGGCTCAAAACCTTATTTGAAGAAAATAATAACATCACTTGGCCCACCCAGTGATGTAGTCAATTCGATACTTTTACCACAAAACGTCCTAATTACAAACTCACACAATGTGGGAGTTACGAGTTACGACTCTTCAGTAACTGGAATAATTGCAAAGTCACCGGCAACAACTGTTAACGAGTTCTTTAAGAGAGCACTGTCGGAAAACCTCTGGTATATTCAATCAGACTCCACATCAGGAAACATTACAACTATAATCGCACGATATCCAAGCAACGACGGTTTCTACTGGGGTATTGGAATTAAGATAACAGGTGCTAGCGTAATTTACTTAACACCCACAAGCCTCTCCAACACACCAGTAGCTTCAACTCAGTTCAATTTAAGGTTATACGAACTACCCGATCCTGATTGAGGCTGGCTTAAAGGCTTTTTAAATTTAAAACTTTACTCATTGGATCTTCAATATATAATCCAAAAAGTAAAGCTTATTCTATATCGGAACAGTGGCTTTGTGATATTTCATTTTGGCGATACTTTATGTTTGCGGTTCATCTTAAAACCAAGCAATTTTTATTCTGCAATCTAGCCAATAAACATTTTGAACTAAAATACAAATACAAGGTGCAAAATATTCCCGAAAAACCAAAAGTATGCTTTGTCTGTTCAGGCAATATTTGCCGTTCGCCAACGGCGGAGGTTGTCTTTAATGCAATGTCGCGAAATCAAAACCTAGCTTTGAGATCTGACTCAGCTGGCCTCGAATCTTATCACATTGGTCAAGATATGGATAAGAGAGCCAGAAAAGCTCTTGAAAAAGGTGGCTACTCTGTAGGTCAACACAGCGCAAAACAGATAGATTCAAACATCTTTATAAATAGAGAAATCGTCATTGCTCTTGATAGAACTCATGAGAAATACCTTTCTAAATTCATAGACCAACATTCATTAGATTCACATAATTCTATGTTTGCCCTACCAAAGGTCTCTCTACTTATGACATATAGCCAAAGCTTTCCCAACATCGATGAGGTTCCCGACCCCTACTATGGAGACAGTCGTGACTTTCAGTATGCACTTAGCCTTATTGAAGATGCTTGTAATGGCCTTCTCCAGAACCTTACAACTACCTTCTTGAAGAATATAAACTAAACTACTTTATTAATTATGTAAATAACGCTATGGCTGACACTCTCTCACTTAAAGATAGAAACTTCTTGACCCAGCTATTAACTGACAACAAGCAATTGTCACATGCTAAAGTTACTTTACCGTCAGGTATTAAAGCCTACTTAAAGACTACCTATAAACTTGGCTTTTTTGAAAGTGAAGTTAAAGGTCTACACTTTATTAAAGAAACAGAAACGCTACAAATTCCAGAAATACTTAGTTGGTCTGACTACTCAATTCTTCTGACTTATGTTAACTCCTGCCCCCCATCTAAAAGGGCTGCCGAAGAATTTGGAGCAGAGTTGGCTAAATTTCATCGGATAAAAGGAGAGTACTTTGGAGCCACATGGCAGGGATACATTGGTCCCATTGAAATGGATAACACACCAACTAGTAACTTTGTCTCGTTTTACAAAAATAATCGCTTAATCCCATTTTTGGAAAAAGCAAAACAATTGAATCGAATAGACCGAAAGGATGAACTTGCGGTTCGTAACGTAATAGATTCACTCGACGTAATATCCGGCCCCGTAGAACTACCTTCTAGAATTCACGGTGATTTATGGAATGGGAATATCCTCTATGCAGCCAACTCCTGCTTCGTAATTGATCCAGCAGCCCACTTCGGACATCGCGAATCAGATATCGCAATGCTTAAATTATTTTCCGCGCCTTACGAACAAATTATAATAGATTCTTACAATAAAACTTATCCATTAAGTGAAGGATGGCAATACAGAGTCGGTCTCCACCAACTTTTTTACCTCTTAGTTTACTGCGTTTTATTTGGAGGATCGTATGGCATCTCAACTGGCAGGAAAGCAGATTTACTTCTAGAGGATTTTAGAAATTGACGGTAATTACTAAAATACAACTAGAAAATACTTTTAACCACAGTTTAATAAGTTAAATCTCGCTGTAATTCTAGATCTTATTGTTATAAGTAATATCCAAGAATGTCAACTATAAAATCAGTGCCTGCACCAGTAGTTCCTCCAATATGAACAGCAATCTTGCCACTCGCATCAACTGCAACTGTTGAATTGTTTGCGAGGTTCTCATTTGGACCAAACCAGTTTATATTTGATGTAGCTGGAACTGACTTTCCATTTTCATAGACTGTCAAATATCCAAAATTTGACATAGTACCCGTAACTGTTAGGTTAATAAGTGCAGAACTTGCGCCAACTGGAAGTCCACCGGCAATATCAAGTGAAATCACACTATCTGCAGAACCAAGCATTAGTGGGCCAGGTCCACCCTGGCTCACTCTTGAATCGTAAGCTCGCACGGTAGGATTAACCACTTGAAGCGAACCAGAAAGCTTTACCCTAAGTCCAGGAGTTCCCGATCTGGCACAGTACCAAAGGTTTCCTTTTGAATCAACTAAAAAACTACCAAAAAACCACGCTCCAACAGTGGGAGGCACAACGGTTGTTGAAATTGACGGTGCATTTAAATATAAAACTGGACCGCTCCCTGACAGACCCTCAAGACCAATTCCGCCTCCATCTGACTTGCCCAACACTCCGGTTCCAACAGTCCCTGCCTCACCTATAACACCATTAGCACCCAATGAGCCGGCATTCGCATTTCCATAGACGCCGACGTTTGAACCGTACCCAGAAATCCCGACCCCTGAAGTTAGCGTATAGTTGGTCACGACTAAAGCAGCAGAAGTTGGAGTAGCTGAATTTATGGGAGACGTTAACGAGGTCGTAACTGTTCCTGCATTACCTGTACCGATAACTACATTATTGCCGTTTGCAGCAAGTGCTGGCTTTTCTAACCCAACTGCTCCAGCGGCCATTGCTGCTGCCGTAACAGCTGCAGCCCCACCGAGCATCAAAAACTTTCTTCGATTTTGAGTTTCCTCACCCATCTGTAAATCTTCTTGTTCTTCTTTCATATCACCCTCCTGATAACTTTAATTGTCGTTGTAGTACCACTTTCATTCGACTCAAGTCAACAACTACTAATACCACAGTAAGTAAGGGCGTTTGTGGTATGATAGGTGTATGAAACTCGATGGCAGATCTCTAGATCATAAGACATTAGAAAACATGCGATTACGTACAGTCAATCAAATTACAAATGAAG
>JAJYFT010000051.1 GCA_021790815.1 Actinomycetes bacterium | reverse complement strand
TAACTATGCATTATAACCTACTCCGCTATCATCCGCCAGTATTACTATCAAATACTTGACAACTTAAAAACAACTCCTATTAGGCAGTTTGAGCAATTAGTGAACTAGGCGACTGTCAAAGTCGGGAAGAGTTGGGATTTGACTACATTTTTCTCGACCTTTTAATTCGAACAGTTTGCTCGGCTAAAATATCCAGATTAAACAAAAATCATTCTATTACTGCTAGTAACTTTTAGAAAAACGCAAATGTGGTATATAAAATAAAGCAAAAAGAAAGATTTACCAATATCGGCACATTAGGTTATTTACTTTAGCGTAAAAAAGGTGTATATTTCACTAATTCATTATATTTATTTGAAATGGAGGAAATATGACACAAAGCAGAGACAAGACTGTTATTGGTGCCGAAATTGCCAACATTCGATCAGCTATCAACGGTGAAACTATGGCCCTTTTGAGGAATCCAGTTTTGGCGGGTGCAGCAAGAAACATGCTTTACGGCGCTTCTTGGGATAAGATCAGAGTAGCGCACCCAGACGAAGTTGACAAAATTCTAGCCAAGGTGTTTGGTGAAAAGCCTTACCTGAAAACGAGACGCTGGGTTTAAGTTTTCAATCCCAAATTTTAGGTTAATACCTTGTGAGCTAACTCTTTAATGGAAACCGCAATATTTAATTTAGATACGTCTTCAAGGTACTCTTTACTAACTAAATGAACTAAGTTTTCGCGATCATATCGATTTATATAGACAATAAGATGATCCGTATTTATGCCGCAAATCTTTAGTGAATCAATGCTGGTTAAAGTTGCACTGATGACTCCTAATTCAGCATTTGCCACCAACAAAATAGTATCTGGTCTGAACTCTAAAATTAAACTACAGCAGTCTCCATCCATTGCTTGTGGTGACCTTACGCCTCCAGCAGTTTCGATAATTCCATACATTGCCGAAGGTGGAAATGTACACTCTTCTACAAGGTCATGGACAGTAAAGGGATCTTTTCCTAAAAACGATGCTGCTAGTGGAGGGGCAAGAGCAACCTCATAGTTACGGTGCTTCAAACAAACTTCGTCCGGTTTCTCGCCAGTTCCTTGGGCTAGGACCTCTGAATCCTTTAAAGAACTTTCAAAAGGAGAAAAGGACTGAGCAAGTTTTCTCGCGCTAACTTTAATCCCACAATCCCTTAGCTCTTTAGCTAGGCTACTTGACACATACGTCTTTCCAATCTCAGTTGAAGTACCTATGACTACAGTTAAAGTCTTTGGTCTATTTTGCACCTACTAAATACCTAGCTTTCAAGAATTGAAAGAATAAGGTCTCTTAGTTCGAGAACATCTTCATTTTTGTTTGCCGCTGAAAGTGTAACCCTTAGACGGCTACTTCCAACTGGCACAGACGGTGGCCTAATTGCTGGAACAAGAAACCCTTCTTCAAGTAGTTGCTGGGAAGCCTTTAAAGCCCTTTCATCTTCCCCTAGAATAATTGGCATAATTGGACTTTGATGACTTTCTAAGAGTCCAAGTGAGTCCCTAAACACCTCTACATAACCTCTTAATTTTTCTAAGAGATTCTCCCCTTCTTGCGATTCTAAGACTTCTATTGCTTTAATGGCAGCTCCCACGTTTGGAGGTGCAAGAGCTGTTGAAAAAATAAATGACCTTGAACGGTTGATTAGAAAATCAATTATCGACCCAGGCCCACTCACAAATCCCCCCAGAGATCCGAGTGTTTTAGAGAGAGTGCCGACTCTAAGAACCAAAGGGTGACCAACACATGCTTCCGAAATCGGATTAAGCACATTGTGAGCCTCATCTAATACTAATAAAGAATTAAACTCTTCCGCAATTGCTAAAAGCTGTGCCGTAGAGGCTTCATCTCCATCCATTGAAAATACAACATCACTTACAATCAGTGATCTTTTCCGACCGCTGCGTTTAAGTTCATCTCGCAAAAAATCATAATCGCAATGAGGGAAAGTAACTTTCTCACACTTCGAAAGCTTTATCCCGTCTACAATTGAAGCGTGGTTAAGTTCATCAGAATAAACTGCTGCATCTTCATCCAGCAAAGAGCTTAGAACCCCAACATTGGTCATGTACCCAGTCGAATAAAGAATCGATTTTTCTGTGTTCTTCCATTTAGATATGATCTCTTCAAGCTCAAAATGAATTGGCTTTGTTCCAGTCACAAGCCTTGAAGCACCACTTGAAGCTCCGTAACGCCTTGTTGCCTCAATCGCACCTTCTATCACTTTTGGGTGATTGCTCAAACCAAGATAGTCATTTGACGCAAAAACCCTTGGGAGAGCATTTAAATTTTCATCCACACTACGTAAAGATCTAACTCTGTTTAAAAGTTCTAAATTGTTCTTAACCTCATCTAGGTAGCTAGACCAAAACACCATCAGTGTATCATTCTACCTCTTCAGACCAAGTTAAAATAACTCAGCCAACCGTGTAAGATGCGACCCCCAGGAAACATTCTCTAATATTCAGCCAATACTGGGTAGTGGGTCACTTTGACCCTCTACAGATCGGGATAGACAACTCTTACTCTCCGTGTAAGGCCCTACCGCCTCTAAAATATTCCTAGCTGCATTTATATCAGCATTTTCTAAATATCCACATTGCATACATAGAAACTTCTCCTAAGTTATTTTGTTCTCTTTGGAGACATATTTGCAGTTTGAACACGTTTGTTATGTATATTTTAGGTTTATTGCAATTATTTTTTCGATATTTAAAAGTTCTTACCATCTGTTGGTAGCTTCGACTATATATTTCAAGTAGACCCACGGCTCATTTAATCGTATCCAGAAGACATAAATTTTCGACATGCAACAAATGCACCGTTAGAGTGTCACTGGTTTAGCGGTTACAAACACTTATGGTATGTTAAGCAACCTTTATTATTGCCAACACCAGAGATACAATTGCCCAACGTGATGAGCATAATTGCCGCTGGTTTAGAATATATCATCCCCGAATAAATGGCGAAATTATGGCGAAATTATATAGTGCAGGCAGAGGATTAAAGTGACCCACAGCCCAATATTGCGTTTTTTAATACACTAACTATGCGGTCAATTTGCTTGTGTCTCATCATCAGGATTGGCATTAGCACTATAACGTCTCCTAATGGCCTTATTAAAACGCCATTCTCTACTGCATGCTTAGTTACTTTCCTCGCTTTACGTCCAGGTCCCTCACTCAGGCTACTCAGTTCTATGCCGGTCATTAAGCCAAACTTTCTAACTTCAACTACTCCTTTTAATGGGCGTATCTCATCTTTTAACTTGTCATCTAGGTAAGAAGACATTTCTCTAACATTTGCAAGAACGTTCCACTCTTCAAAGAGTTCCAAGTGTCTTAACGCAACACTCGAACATACTGGATTGCCACTAAAAGAATGGCCGTGGTAGAAAGTTTTAGGGCCTAGATCTTCACCTAAAAATGCTTCATAGATTCTATAACTTGCTCCCGTTGCACTCATCGGCAAATACCCGCCTGTAAGCCCCTTTCCTATTGCTATGATGTCAGGCTTATTGGTTAAGTAATCACAGGCAAATAGTTTCCCAGTTCTCCCAAAACCCGTTGCAACTTCATCTGCAATCACAATGACCCCTAATCCTTTTGCAACTCCTATTACGTAATCAACATCTTGAGGATTAGCAACGTACATTCCACTTGCACCCTGAACAATAGGCTCAATGACCAAACCCGCCAACTTTTCGTGGTTTTCTTGAATTTTCTTGACTGCTTTATCGCGCCAATTAGAGTCTATATATCCAGGAGTTCTTAAGACAGGAAACATTAATCCTGAAAAAATCGAGGTTCCAAAGCCACCATCGCCCAATGATATCGATCCAACTGTATCACCGTGATATGAGTTTGAGAGAGTTAGAAATGTACTCTTTGTATGATTGCCCACATTGATCCAGTATTGCACCGCTATCTTAAGTGCTTGCTCCACCGCGGCAGCACCATCACTAGCAAATACAATTCTTCCATCTTCAATAGGAAGAACTCCCTTTAGTTTTACTCCGAGGTCACTAACAGCTGTATTTCCATTTCCCAATAAGGTGCTGTGAGAGACCCTAGAGACTTGAGAAATAATTGCACTGTTTAACTCCTCGAGATTATGACCAAGAGTCGTAACCCACAAAGAAGAGATTGCATCTAAGTATCTTTTGCCGTTCGCATCGATTAGCTCAAAGTTGTCAGCTCTCTCAACCATTATTGGGCTTAGATCGAGGTAGGTAGACATTTGAGTGAATCCATGCCAAACCGAGCTCACATCTTTTTCTAAATACTCTCTGTTTAAGTCTCTATCTAAGTTCTCATCCATGTCTGCCCTTAACCTCTGTTTGAGCTTGAGCTCAAATTGCTGCCTGAGTCTTTATTTCACCGTCTACTCATTGGTCGAGATAAATACATTTTTTACTTCTGAATATGAAGCCATAGCCTCCATGCCGAGCTCCCTTCCAATCCCAGATTGATTCATGCCTCCAAAAGGCGTCGAAACTCTAACTGAGGAATTTGAATTGATTGAAAGGGTACCTGACTTGACTCCTCTAGCTACCCTTAGCGCTTTTGAAATATTCGAAGTCCATATAGATCCCGAGAGCCCATATAGCGTTCCGTTAGCCATGTTCACAGCTTCTTCTTCATCCCTAAACCCAATCACTGTAACAACCGGACCAAATATCTCTTCTCTCGCAACCTTATAATTCTGATTAGGGGCAGAGAGCACCACCGGGTTTATGTAGTAGCCAACATCATGTATTTTGTCACCTTGATATTCAACTGTTACACCTTGTTCTATCGGGTCAATGAAAGATCTCACTCTTCTTAAATGTTCAGCAGAAACAACGGGTCCAAGCTGGTTAGAGATGTCAGTTGGATCACCAACTTTAATGCTTTTCGTTGCATTAACTAAGAGTTCAATGAACACTTCCTTAACGGAGTCTTCAACAAGAATTCTGCTCCTAGCACAGCAATCTTGTCCAGAATTTCCAAACACCGCCATTGGTGCGCTAATAGCAGCTTTTTCAAGATCTGCATCACGAAACACAAGAGTTGCAGATTTACCTCCTAACTCCAAGGTAACCCTCTTTAAGTCATTAGCAGACTTTGCTAATATTTTCTTGCCAACTAACGTTGAACCGGTAAAAGCAATCTTTGAAACATCTCTATTTTCAACAAGTGCATTCCCAGTCACTGAACCTGTTCCCGGAAGAACTTGTAACAGTGAATCGACAAATCCAACTTCTTTAGCCAAAGTCTCTAGCATCATCGCACTAAGTGGAGTCCACTCAGCTGGTTTTACGATTACTGAGTTTCCACATGCTAGAGCTGGTGCAACTTTCCACGTGGTGATAAGAAGTGGAAAGTTCCACGGAACTATGGCACCAATAACACCAAGTGGCTCATTGAATGTGAAATCAACCCCCGCATCGACTGGCACAGTTGTGCCTTTGAACTTGTCGACCGCTCCAGCATAGTAATAAAATACCTCGCTAGCTGCATCTATTTCATCTAATGCATCATTAATTGGTTTGCCTACATTAATTGATTCCAGAACGCCAAGTTTCTCACGGTTATTTGAAATAGCATCTGCCAATGCTCGGAGCATTTTTGCTTTGTACGAAGGACTTGTTTTATCCCACGTCACTTGCGCCCCTAAAGACCTTTTGACAGCCTCGGCAACTTCACCTTCAGAGGTAACGGGAACTTCCTTGATTAACTCCTCTGTTGCTGGGTTTATAATTTTCAAGAATTCATCCATATTTATCACTTTCAAGACAGGTTGCTGACTTTCTTATTTTAATTGCAAATGACTTCTTAGATTTATAAAATAAAATAGTAGTGTTAGCAACTACAAATATAAATTTCTGAAGCAACACTCCACCTACCAAGTCTAAGCTTTAAGATTTAATCTTTTAGATATCTACTCTTTAAGATCCTGATCTAAAAATATATAAAAATCCATTATTCCAAAAAAGTTCTGGTCATCATAGCGATTGTAATTTCATTCAGCAGTTTTAGGTGAATTAATTATCGATTAAGGTGAATCAATAGTTGTATGGTATAACTAACACCACTAGGAGAATTCCACAGCTTTAGCCGTTGAGAAAAGGTCAAGTAACAAACGATAGGAGATTAGATTTAGCCGATCACATAGATTCATACAGGAAAATTTGCCATTGCTTTGATTGCCTTCTCGTCCTCTTTCCCCTCTGGATGCCATTGCAGCCCTAGAAAAAATCTATCGAACGGTTGAGCTTCAACTGCTTCAACGGTCGAATCTGCAGCATAAGCGGACACTTTCAAGAAATTTCCTAACCGATTAATTGCTTGGTGATGCCTACACGTAACCTCCGCTTTATTGCCGTAAAGAGTTGAAACTAAAGTTGTCTTAACGGTCTCGATCGAAGTTGGTTGAAAATCTCCCACCTCTGGAACATGGTTATCTTTAGTGGCATCATCTTTTATATGCTGATTTAGCGTACCACCCAGCGCAACATTCATTATCTGAAGACCCCGACAAATACCTAAAAACGGCTTCTTTTCGTCATAACAAGTCTTAGCGAGCTTCAGTTCATAACGATCACGGTAAATATTAGATCGCATTGTTCTTTTATCTTTTTGTTCCCCGTATAAAGAAGGGTCAATATCAGATCCCCCAATTACAATTACTCCATCTACAATTTCAAGAACTCTTTGAATGTATGGATCAATTTCATCTTCTGCCAAAGGAGGGGGAATTAAAATTGGGAGACACTCCGCTTTAAATACAGTCTTTAGATATGATTCTTGTATCACGGATGCTCGGGTATCCCAACTCGACCACTTTGCATTTTCTAGGTAAGTGGTAAGACCAACTACAAACTTTCTCATTTGCATTACTATATCGAACCAAATCGAACCAATTGGAATCACCCAGGATAAAGATGTAGCTTTTATTGATGCAGCATTTAATAGTCTAAATAAACTATTCCCGCATTCGGGTCTTTTATTCGATCTTTCTACAAGGAATTTGGCTATCTACATCCATAAATGTATATATCTAGGCGTGAGTAAAAATAATTTTGTAACTTAAAGTAACTTTTTTAGACACGTGGGTGTTAATATTAAATTCATAAAACTTGAAGAAGAAATATCAGACGAAAACTCAGTTGAAAATACTAAAGACGGACGCTTAAGGCGGGGTAACAGGTCACGAGAACTTATTGCCTCTGCAATGGTTGCTCTCGTAGATGAAGGTAACCCAAAACCGAACGCAAAGGCAATATCTGAAAGAGCGGGAGTTTCATTGCGCCTGGTATTCCACCACTTTGAAGATATGGAATCTCTTTACGAAGCTGGTGCACAACTTCAAGTCAAGCGACATTGGAACCAAATAACGCGCATTAGTACTGATTTACCTCTAGATAATCGTATAAATGAGTTTGTTGCCCAACGATCTACAGTTTACGAAGGAATCGGACCAGTTCGGCGGGCTACTGCGGCACTAGACCTAACGAGTGAATTCATGTCTGAAATGAGGGTCCAAGTAAAATTTCAACTTAGAAAACATGCTGAGGAAACCTTTAAACCAGAGCTTTCAAGAGCGAAAAACCGTGAGCAAATACTTGATGCAATTGAAATTCTGGGGTCATTTGAAGCTTGGGACGTTCAGAGAAGATTTAACACTAGGTCAAAAGAAGAAACTTCCCTTTTAATTGAAAATGTACTAAAACTTTTGCTAAATTGCAATTTGGAGTAATTTCCCAACATATTTTAAATCATCATTTAGACAATGTAAATTATTTAAGACAATATGGGAAACACTATGTCTTTCTATTGATTAGACTAAGTTAGCTTTGTGTTTGATAAATCGGTGTCAGTTTGCTGCATTGTTCAACGGTATTAGTTCGCTGTTTGATAAATTAGCATTAGTTTTGGATCTTAATAGGCTTGAATAAAAAAAACAGTTCACACCTTAAATCTATATCTCAGTACCCAATGTGGCTACTTGGCGTAGTCATGATGGTCGATAATGCTGACCAATCAATTGTGCGTGGTGTAGCGACACAAGTAGAAAGCACCTTCCACGTACATGACTTTCAGATTAGTTTGCTTGCATCCGCGGCAGTTGTACTGAATGCCCTTATAACAATGCCTGCAGGTTATTTAGCAGACCGATGGCATAGGGCAAGGTCCATGGCCGTCACGGTGGCCTTGTGGAGCATCGTCAGTACCCTGGGTGCTTTCATGCCAACATTTACGTTACTATTAGTAACACGTGCTTCGCTTGGATTTGGTCAAGGAATCACTGAGCCTTCCGCAAACAGTCTCCTTAGCGACTACTACGAAAGGGATGGGCGTGGCAGAGCCTTCTCCATTCAGCAAGCGCTCATTTTTGGCGGAATAGCATTGGGGACAACTGTGAGTGGTTATGTGGGTCAGTACTTTGGTTGGCGATATGCTTATTTAGTTGTTAGCC
The DNA here is from genome assembly GCA_021790815.1 of Actinomycetes bacterium. GTDB lineage: Bacteria > Actinomycetota > Acidimicrobiia > Acidimicrobiales > JABEUL01 > JAJYFT01. Next base: position 5,887 of record JAJYFT010000051.1, on the reverse strand, counting down.
TGCCAGGTCTAGTAGTTGCATATCTAGTTTCAAGATTGTATGAACCCCGTCGAGGTGAATCCGACTCAAAAACTATCGGTCAAGAAATAGAAAATAATGAAACTCCAGAAAAAGTAAGGTTTTTCGAATTTGGCATTTGGGAATTTATTAAATCCCTTACTATTGGCCTAAAAGATGACGTTTTGACTATCCTGAAGATTCCTACTTTAAGACTTACACTAGTTGGAGTTGCATCAATACTATTCACAGTTAGTGCAATAGGATTTTGGTTACCAGTGTTTTACCAGCGTTCTTACCACATGTCTCAAGCAAATGCGGGACTAGCATTTGGACTAATGCTAATTCTAGGAGGAATCCCAGGTCTAGTGCTTGGGGGAAGATTGGCCGACAGGTTAATTGCAAAATACTCAACAACACGGGTCGTAATGCCTGGAATTTGCGCATTCGTAGCTACGACTATATTCCTTATCTCGTTTTCCTCCAAACTGCCATTTTACCCTGTCGTTGTGCTACATCTAATTGGGTTCTTATTTGGTGCTGCTGCCGTACCTGCTCTAAGGGCAGGGCTTGCCGACGTGACTCCTGGTCACTTAAGAGGAGCCGGATTTGGCGCTTTTAACCTAACATCAGTAATCTTTGGCAGTGCAGCAGCCCCACTTATCGTTGGGTTTCTAAGTCAACACTATGGAGGAAACTTAAGAACTGCGTTTTTGATTGTGCTTCCGCCAGTTTATCTTGGTGCAATCTTCTTAATCGCAGCTAAAAGACATATAGAAAAAGACACCATGGCAATCTTCAATGCCATCATAAGTGCAGTTGAAAAGGAAAAGGAAGAAAGAGCTCAAAAGACAGAATTAGATTAATTGCAGAAATAAATTAATTAGGGAAGTCTTTTTAATGTTCAAGTGTTACATAGTTGTAGCGGTTAAGAACTAACACGTAAAAAAACAAATAAACAGCTACGTCTGTTCATAAATTAGTTTGACATACGCAAAGGCCACAAAGCCGCCATTCGGTATAAAATATTTAGACAGTAAAGCGAGAAGAATATGATTAAGATTTACGGAGCGCTTTGGTGCCCTGACTGTAAAAGAACTAAAAGTTTTTTTAGCGAACAAAACATCCCGTTTCAGTGGATTGATGTGGATAAGGACAAGTTTGCGTTCGAATACCTAAAAACTGTTGAAAATGGTGGGCAGTCCATACCACTCGTGGAATTTGAAGATGGAACTAACCTAATTGAACCAGACAATACTCAACTGGCAAAAAAACTTAACCTCTCTATTAACCCGCAACAAACTTTTTATGATTTAGTAATTATTGGTGGAGGACCTGCAGGACTCACTTCAGCTATATATGCTGCAAGAGAGAATCTTAAAACAATAGTTATAGAGAAGAGTGGTCTCGGCGGTCAAGCTCAAGTAACTGAGAGGCTTGACAATTACCCTGGATTTCCGGATGGAATTAAAGGAGGTGAATTAGCCGAAAGGTTTGTAGAACATGCGAGAAAGAACGGCGTAGAACTTCTTCCTGGGCTCGAAGTTGTTCATGTTGAGTCAACAAAAAGCGACCTTAATTTTGAACTTTCAAATGGAACTAGCATAAGTTCGCACGCTGGGATAGTAGCAACTGGATCAACTTATAGACGTTTAAATGTAGACGGTGAAGAAAAATTGATTGGTGCCGGTATTCACTTTTGTTCTACCTGTGACGGTCCATTTTACAAAGGATCAAAACTATTAGCTGTAATTGGCGGTGGTAATTCTGCCGCAGAAGAAAGCCTCTTTCTTACTCAGTTCAGTGAAAAAATAATTATTTTACAAAACTTGGGAGAACTTACCGCTTCAAGTCTTTTAGTTAATAAAGTAAAAGAAAATCCTAAAATTGAAGTAAGAACTAACGTAGAGATAGTTGAGTTTAAAGGTGATACCAGATTGGAAAGCATAACCTTTAAGGACACATCTAAAGCCACAGACGATAAAAGTCATGACTCACTTGAAACAATAGAGCCTGAGGGAGCCTTTATTTTTGTTGGACTAACACCAAATGCAGGATTTTTAAGAGGAGTTGAACTCGATGACTATGGGTTTATAGTGGCAGATAGGACATGGCAAACAACTATTCCAGGTCTTTTTGTTGCTGGTGATGTACGGTCAGGTGCAACGAAACAGTTAGCTTCAGCGGTTGGAGAAGGTGCAACAGCACTATTGAATGTGCGCAGGTTCTTAGACGCTCACAGTGATACCCATAGCAAAACTTGAAAGTTCAATGAAACCCACTTCATAGTATTATCAAATTACGAGATAAAATTGGATAAAAGTGTTAGAAACTTTGTGGTATCTTGAAAAAGTAAACCATGACCATCGTTACTAAACACTACCTTAGTAACTACCGATAATCCAGAAGCTAGCAAGTTTGCATCGGCAGCAGTACTGTCACGATCAGCCTCTCCAAATAATACTAAGCACGGCACAGATATCTTAGAGAGATTAGATTGAATTGAATTGTCAGTTGCGAGTGTACTCGCACCTTGAGCCTGCATTTGAATTGTTGACAATGGTATCGGTTCTGGAATAAAACCCTCAACGCTAGAAATGTAGTTGTTTAAACCCAGTGACTGTCCTTGGGGGAAGAGCGCCTGCATTAGTTGAACCGACGTTGCGCTCCCATCTGACAAAAGTTGACCGTAGGGGGATGTCGGAGGTGTAGAACCGTTTCCACCTGGGGTTGAGCCTACCAAAATTAAGCCTTTAGCTAAGTTTCTATCAGTCTCTGCAATTTGAAGTGCAATAGATCCTCCATACCCAAATCCTAAAATGTAAGGACTTTTTAGCCCTATATCATTTACAAAATTGGCAATGTAATTTCCAAGCACAGTAGCCGTCATTGGTTGTGACGGGCTATACGAACTATATCCAACTCCCGGAAGATCGATCTCAGTCACCGAATAGTTTTGAGATAGTGCAGTTAGAAAATCTACACCCCAGTCAGCCATAGAAAAATTTCTATCGGGGATTAGTAACATTGGTTTACCACTCCCAAACTGTCTAAACCCAATCTGAACATTGCCAACATCGACTCTCTTCACACCTCCAACAAAAGAACTTGCTCCACTAGGCGTCGAATTCGAAACCGAATACTGCTGGGGTAAGGTAGTCGTGGTATTGCCAGAAGAACTCGTGGTGGGAGATGCCATTGATGGTGACAAAGAGTAGAGTTTCGTAACAGCAAGTGTTAACAGTAAAACTCCAATAATAAAAATGAGTTTTTGTCTGGACCTCTTAAACAGTTTTTCCTCGCACTAAATCATAATATCCGTTCAAAATGACTGGCTTAACAAACCTAGTCTAGTAAAATAACATCATTGAAGCGAAACTCCTTATATTTGCCGATTGATTTATTACTCGTATAATGACTGTAGCTGGGGAAACTTTCTTTCCAGGAGCCGAAAAACAGGATTCACAGGATTTAAATATCGTTCATAAAACATTAACCTATTCGGCAAGAAAAGAATTTTCGTTCCAAAGTTTTAAAGCCCAAAGTTATATCTCCGTCGAACTACGTGAGCATTATTAAATAATAATAGTTTTACTGTGGCTGATTAAGACCAAAGACCTAGTAGAACTAGTGCATTCGCGCATAAATAGGGCCCGCATGGTCTTCGCTACCAATGGATCAGCTGCGTAAGTACACTTGAACGGTTTGGCTTTCTGATCATACTCAGCTATGAAAGTTAGCATTCTATTTATGAGATCATCTCGTGAAGTAAAGTTGCCATTTTTATTACTTTACGTTGAAGTTTTGAGAAGAAAATCTCAACTTGATTAACCGAACTTGCATGCAGTGGTGTGTAATGACTAACCCAACGAGGATGGCTAACAAACCAGACTTTGGTATATTTCGAGGTATGACTTGATCTTTTGTCTAGAACAACATGGATCTCCATGGATGGATCGACCGATTTGTCAATTTGGTCAAGGAAGTCACAAAAGTTTATCGAGTCGTTCTTGCCTTTAATAGGTTCTGCGAGAACTTCACCTGTGTGTGCGTCAAGTGCAGCAAATAGTGAAGCAGTTCCATGGCGTATATACTCCAACTCCCTAAGTGTTTTTTGATCAACAGTTGCTGGTTTGTCTTTAAACTTGCGTTCTTTAACCTGTACGTAAATCTTCTCATCTACTGAGACAACTATGGCATTATCAAAAATTTAGGTAAAGTCCACATACATCACGCACTCGGTTCCAGAAATCTGGATCATCCCTACGATTTAACCATCCTCTAACCCGAGTAACGTCCAAATTCATAGCCGCAAGAATTCGACCAACCTGTGATGACGATATTTCTATTCCGTCATTTGTTAGAGTTTCAGCAATACTTTGATGGGTCCAAGTGACAAAAGTATCACTCTCACTTTTTTCAGATTTAGCAACAGCTGCTAATTTCATCCGTTCGTCGTGTGTAATTCGTCTTGGTCTACCAGGTCGTAGTTTGCCATTTAAACCGTCAAATCCTTAGGAGAAATCGCTTTCTCCACTCACTAACTTTGTGCTGGTCCATATCAATTTCAAACCCAATCTGGCGACGTGACATACCTTCATTACACAATAGAATGGCCTTTGCTCTTCGAACATCACGATGCTAGGAAGAATGTGCTCTTACCCTACGCTCTAATTCCGCCTTTTGCTTATCTGACAAAAGTAATCTCTCGACTGAAATTCCCATATAAACACCTCCACATTGACTTGGTACTTAAAACTAGTATCCGCGATCTATTTAAGGGTGGATGCACAAGTTCAAAATTACTCAGTAAAAAAGGGGCCTGGTCTCCCCTGATTTATATCACTGAGTCCGGAGGCCTAAAATCTTAAACACCAAAGATAGTTTAATTAATTATTATAATATTACTGAGTTGTATTGCTGGACTAGACTAGACTAGACTAAACTAGACTATAGTTTAGGAGATACATTGTTGATAAACATACACGAAGCAAAAACACACTTCTCACAGCTTATAGAGAAGGTCCAATCTGGTGAAGAAGTGATAATCGGGAAAAATGGGAAACCTGTAGCTAAGCTGATAGCCTACATTCCTTCAAAAAACATTCGAGAGATGGGATTGTGGAAAAATAAAATTGAAATTTCACACGATTTTGACATTACCCCCTTGGACATTATTGAAGACTTTGAAAGCAATATTAATTGAGCCTGCTGCTTGACACGCATGTATTTTTGTGGTGGCTTCGTGCGGATATTATTGATTCAAATGTGGCAACGCGGATTTCGGATCCATCTGAACAAGTCTTTATCAGTGCGGCCTCAATTTGGGAAGCAAAGATCAAACAATCTTTAGGCAAACTTAAATTCGAAGGTTCATTAATTGACGCTGCACAACAGACCGGATTTGATCTTTTGTCTATAAGCCCGGCCCACGCTGAATGCGCTGGCAGTTTGCCAGGATACCATCGAGATCCATTCGACAGAATGTTAATAGCCCAGTCCATTTGCGATAAATTAACAATCATAACTCATGACTTTGCATTTAAGCCATACGATATTTCTGTAATATTTCTGTAATATTTCCGTAATTGCTACAAGCTAAAAACTTAGTGCCTACAGGCATAGATGTAGGTAACTTCTAGCGATGTTAAGGACTCGTTTCTTCACGTAACAAGAAGTGTTCAGCAAATCCACGAGCAGCTAGTGCGCACTGAGGCCAAGCAAACATACTATATCTGTCCTGACCGCTATTTGCTAAGACTCACTAGTGCATTCGCGCATAAATAGGGCCCGCATGGTCTTCGCTACCAATGGATCAGCTGCGTAAGTACACTTGAACGGTTTGGCTTTCTGATCATACTCAGCTATGAAAGTTAGCATTCTATTTATG
>JAJYFT010000155.1 GCA_021790815.1 Actinomycetes bacterium | reverse complement strand
GCTGGAACAACGGGAGTCGCGGATGTTAAAAACCTTTGGCCAGACAATATCATTTATAAAGAAATAACGATAAAAGGTGCATTAGGAGTGGACAGCAACTCTTATGCAAAGAGTCTGGAACTACTTGAAGGCAAGAAATATCCATTTGAACACCTTCCTAGAAAGATTGTGGGCTTGCAAGGTGCTTCAAGTCTTTTAGAAGAGATGTCGGGCTCAAAAACAAGACCCATTCACGGAGTAATAACACCATAAAAGGAGAAAGATGACACTGCAAGACAACACCAGCCCAGACAACACCAGCCCAGACAACACCAGCCCAGACAACACCAGCCCAGACAACACCAGCCCAGACAACACCAGCCCAGACAACACCAGATCCTTAAGTTCTAGAGTGAAACTTCTCGATTATGAGATGGCAAAGTTAAAGGCGAATGAAGTTGAAGTTATGGATGTAATGTGTAAGCTTAATATTTTTAAGGCACTGCTTAACTATAAAGAGTTGGCTGGTGCTATTAATAAACTTATTTTCACACTGCTGTTTGAAGGGAAATTAAGCCATAGAGAAAGAGAGCTAATAATTCTTAGGGTAGGGTGGCAACGTAAGAGTGATTATGAGTGGACTCAACATTACACTATTGCTAAGAATTTTGGCGTTGATGAAGGATCAATTGTTGCGTTAAGGGATTGGGAAAATAGTGACAAATTCTCGGAAAAAGAAAGAATTTTATTATTAGCTACAGATGAAGTTTTGGATCTCGGATTTATTACTGAAGCCACGTTTAACTCGTTGAAATCTTTTTATAGAGATTCGGACAATGAAGACGGTATAATGATTGAAATTGTTTCCGTTATTGGTGTTTGGCAATTAGTTGCTACAATTCTATTGAGTCTAGATATTAAACTCGAAGAAGACATAGTATCTTGGCCCCCAGAAGGGATAAGATAAGTTTCATTAAACTTTAAGGTTGCACTGTTCCAGGGATATTAAGAGCTACAAAAGTCATACGCACCACTTTTGGAAACTTAACGTTGTGAATCCAACTTTCACATGTGATGGATCGAGCATGTTAATTCTAAGATGCTTACTTGAATTGTTGTTTCCGATCATGGCAGATCCTACTTTAAGCTTCGCTCTTGCCGCCTTCTGGAATGTCTTTTCCAGAGTCGCGCCACTCAACTGCCTTGTGAAATCCTTCTTGTGCTGCCAAATTTTGGAACCATCTACCTTCAGGTGAATGACGGGCAATCCCATCAAAAAGAGATGCCAGAACTTGAGAGGAGTTTAGCCCTTGATTCTCGACTGCCTGGTTTATCATCAATTTTTGCATTATAAGTTGGTTCGTTGGCACACTTGAAATTCTGGAAGCAAGTTCATCCACCCTTTCATCCAATTTCTCTGCTTCAACGGACTCAAGCACTAAGCCAATTCTTGCTGCCTCTTTTCCGTCGATCACGTCACCAGTAAGGAGCATTCTCTTAGCTTTTTCCACCCCTAATCTATAAATCCACATTGCAGTAGTTGGGCAGCCCCACACTCGAGCTGGTGGGTATCCAATTTTTGCATTATTGGCCATAATAACCAAGTCACAACTAAGTGCAATATCGGAACCTCCTGCTACAGCGTGACCTTGTATTTTGCATATTGTTGGTTTAAGAGACCGAAAAAGTGAAAAGAAACTGTCTGAGAAAGTTTTCATTGCAGAAAAATCTTTAATAGGATCCCACACTTTTGGTTGCGTTCCTAGACCTGATTCAGCAAACTCTTTTAGATCGTAACCTGAGCAAAATGATCTACCTTCACCCTGTAAAACTATAACGTGAACTCCACCGTCACTATTTGCTTGTTCAACAGCCTTAGCAATTTCAAATGGCATATAAAGGTCAATTGCGTTTAATCTTTCAGGTCTATTCAGAGTTATGTATGCTTTGCGACCAGAGGTTTTGTATTTTATCGAGTGAAACTGTTCCATTAACCAATTTTCGCAAACCTAGCCGATTAAAGCAATTTGAAGTGTAATTTTCTATTTCAGTTTGATATAGATTTTGATATAGATTTACATAACTTTGGTACTGACGAAATTAAACTCGAAATCATCACGTACATGATCTCATACTGCAACTCTTTGTAGTCTGATTAATGCGGAGTGAAACAAAATTCTAAAAGATATCGCGCATAGCGTGATGTCATCTACTTTAAGTGTGAATTAAATAGAAAGTGTTGACAACTAAGAGGTTTCCTGGTTGAATCAAGATGTCTAATTTGAAAATATTCAAATATATTGAGGAGAAATTTATGAGAAAGAAAAGAGCACTGTCTCTCAGTGTTGCTGTACTAATGTCAATTATGTTAAGTTTTGCAACTGGACTTTCAGGTGCAAAAGTTGCTGAAGCAGATAGCGTGCTCCCACTTAGTGGGCAAGCGAATGTTCTTACCAACATAGCTAGCTTGCATCAGCTTGTTGGCTTCCCGTCTGGTGGGACATTTAATGGGTCTCTAGACGTCACTACCTCTACGATTACTGGCAATATGTCGCTTCCTCAAGCTACGGTATCTACCACGGTGCTTGGCTTTGTTCCAATGACTGCAGTTATTGAAGTAGATCAGGTGTCACCTGTATCGGGCACTGTTAATCTGAATGCTCTAACTTTGAAAGTGTCGACAAGCTTTAATATTCGCATAATCAGCGCAACTGTCTTTGGGTTTCCTGTTAACTTGGTAGGGAGTAGCTGCATAACTTCGTCTCCTGTCAATGTAAACATGAGTGGTATAATCTCCAAGACATTGAGTGCGACTGTAGGAGGGTGGTACACGATACCTCAGTTTAAAGATTGTGGCCTGTCAACATTTCTTGTAAATATGCTAATCCCTGGATCTGGTAATACGATTTTAGCGACCATCTCTCTTTAGAGTATGAATTTACTTTAAAACCGTTATTAGATTCTCCAAAAGGACTTGCAATTTAAGTTTATTTAAAGTTGTCTAGTAAGTCTTAATTGATATTGAACCTATGCAATCATAGTAGAAACTGTTAGAAAAATTACTTAACCTACTGTTGGTAAGAATTTCTCTATGTGTTTTACTGTTAGGACCTTTGTTTAAGTTGTAGCCTGCCTTTTTCACGTCTAAGATAGATAATACTTAATGGGGTAATGAAAATAACAAAAAAACCTGTGAAGAAAAATGGGAGCGAGATATTTATTTCCCAAAAAATTCCAGATGTAAGTGCAAAGATTGCTTGTGTTGCGACGTAGATTGTCATAGTAATGCCTTGAACTTTTCCAAGCATTTCTTTAGGGGTTGCCTCTGTGAGGAGCGATTGCATCGCAGGGCTACCTGGGACGACTAAAACTGCTTCAACTATCCCTAGGGTAATCAGTGGGATTACTCCAGGTAAGAGCACATAAAATATCGCGAACCCACCTCCTATAATTTGTTGGCTTACGACCAAAAAACGTCGATCCATTTTATCGGCAAGCTTACCTGCTTGCCACGACAGAGTCAGATATGGAATTCCGAACGAAAACCACGAGATACCAATTTCAAAACCGCTTGCTCCACGGTTAAATAAAAGTGGACTCCAAACAGTTTCATACATTCCTGCAATTGCACCAAAGGTAACATTGTAAATGACTGCAGCAATAAATATACGCGATCTATAGATGCTTTTGATCTGTGTTGTGTAAGTAGGAATGGTTAGAAGATGTTTTTTTGACGTTGATAAAAATGTTATCGGAACAGCGATCAAAGACATTACTGCAGTCAAAGCAAAAATCTCGTTAATATTTTTATAGCCAATTAGAGCACCAACAAATACTCCAATTGATACTGCACCCATCTGAGAACCAGCTATTACGCCGTAGGCTCTTCCTCGAAACTCAATTGGCGTAAC
>JAJYFT010000154.1 GCA_021790815.1 Actinomycetes bacterium | reverse complement strand
CAGAATTTTGGCGCGTGGTCTGATCAGATGGTAAAACCAGGTACGACTTGCTTAGGTTTAGAGTATTTTGCTAATAGCTCTGATAGGTTATGGAAGATGGATGAAGCTGAACTAGTTGATCTTGCTTCTAATGAGATAGATCTTTTGGGTTTAGCAAAAAAGCATGAAATCATAACAGGTTTTGTAGTTAAGATGTCAAAAGCTTATCCAATTTATGATCCAGGTTACAGTGATCACGTTAGGACAATCAGAGACTATATTGACCAAAATGTGATTAACTTGCAAGTTGTTGGACGTAATGGAATGCATAGATACAACAATCAAGATCATTCCATGTATACTGCCATGCTTGCAGTTGATAATATCTATGGCGCTAGTCATGATTTATGGAAAGTGAATGTTGAAGAAGAGTACCATGAAGAACTTGGCGAGATTGCAACTGGACGATCTGCGCCAATAGTCAGTAACACCGGACCCAATAGCTAAGTAGAAACATTGGCAGTTATCGAGGGTGATCTTAAAAAGGCTTTAGAACCCGAGCTAAATCCAGGATGGTGGAACGATAAAAGTTACGGAATAATACCATCGCCTTCGTCTGCGGAAAGGAGTTCCAGAAGACAGAAACAACGTTTTTGGTTGTTTATGGTTGTTTTCTTTGTGCTTGCACTTACAATCCGTTATGGTTACATCTATTTATACAAGTGGGATCAAGGTCCTCCCGGAGGTGATTACTTTTATTATTATAACTATGCGTTGAATATTCTTCATTTTCAATGGCCAACAATTCCTGGCACGAATCTTCCAACCGGGGCTCATCCACCACTGTATCCAATGATTCTTGCTCTAGGCGACTTTTTTGGGCTTACTACTGTAAGAGAACAGATGTTTGTCAATTCGTTACTAGGCTCTGCTCTTGTAGTGGTGCTTTGTATGCTAGCAAGGCGGATAACGAACGAAAAGATAGCTTATATTGTTGGTGTACTTGGTGTGTTATATCCTGGCCTGTGGGTTTACGATGGTCAAGGTTTAGCAGAATCTGCTGAAACATTATGTATTGGGGTTGTTTTGCTCCTAACGTATAGATTTTACGAAAGACCTAATTATAAACGGGGAATTGCCTTAGGAGTTTCAATTGGATTTACAATTCTTGCTCGATCTGAGCAGATTACTCTATTATTGCTGATAGGTATTCCGGTTTGTTTGATTGTAAAGTCGGTGTCTAAGCGCAGGAAGCTTGCCCTTTTTGCGACTATTTCTGTTTCGGCAATGGCAATTATTGCACCGTGGTCAATACATATGCTAACTAGTTTTAAAAATCCTGAGTTTCTATCTACTCAATCAGGTATTACTCTTGAAACAGCGAACTGCTACTCAACCTATTACGATACTAATGCTGGAGCTATTGAAGGGTACTGGAACTTAAATTGTTCGGAGTTTTATGTGATCACTGGAGACGAGTCTCAACAAGATGCAAAATGGCGGGCGATTGCACTTAACTTTATTAAGCACAATGAAGGTCGACTTCCAGCTGTTATATATTTTCGAGAAGGTCGAATGTGGAATTTCTTTAGACCGTTTCAAATGGCTGCTTTAAATCAAAATGAGGGATGGGCATACACCGCTGGATTAGCAGACCTCTGGTTCTACTGGTTTATGACGCCTTTTATGATAATTGGAATCGTGGCCCTAAATAGAAGGAAGGTTCCAATTTTCCCTCTTCTTGCTCAGGTTATTTTATGTGTATTTGTTGCGGCTTTAATCTATGGGAATCAACGCTATCGAGCGGGTTCAGAACTTACTTGGGTCGTAGCTGGAGGAATTGGGATTGAGGCAAGTGTTATGTATGTGAAATCGAAAGTTGCTCCAAACTCATTTGAGGCTAGGAAAGGAAAAAGTTCTACAGATCCTTCAGTCGTCGATTATGAAGAGAAGCCGATTGCCGAGAGATTGAACTAATTGAAGGCAACGTTAAACTAGAATAGGGAGAATGCAATTAAAAGGCGGATCGAAACTGAAACAATATAATCGGAGCATTAAAGAGTCGTTGGAACTTCTAACGTCGTTTAGGTTGGAACAGAAAGATCCCGACTCCTTTTATGGCCTGCTTGCTGTTGATGGAATTAAAATGCTTGACAACTTTGTTCCACTTAACAACAAAACTGTACTTGACATTGGAGGTGGAGCTGGCTATTTTTCTGCGGCACTTAGAGCGTATGGTGCAAATTGTTACGTTGTAGAGCCATTCATGTCGGAACTCTATTGGCGAGGAACAGCACCTGAAAATGCAATTTGTGGAGATGGATACTGCCTGCCTTTTAGAGATAAAAGCATTGATATTGCGTTTTCTTCTAACGTCTTAGAACACGTAGAGCGTCCTTTTGAATTTGTAAAAGAGCTAATAAGGATAACAAAGCGTGGGGGAACTGTATTTTTTTGTTTTACAAATTGGTATTCACCGTGGGGCGGACACGAGACCTCGCCATGGCATTTTATTGGAGGTGAGTATGCGTTGAAACGTTACGAGACGAAATACAGGAAAGATGTTAAGAATGTTTACAACGAAAGTCTATTCAAGATTCACGTTGGAACAGTTCTCAGGGAAATCAAGAAACTTGATTCTGTTGAAATAGTTGACACGTCGCCTAGGTATCTTCCTAAATTTGGGAAGATAGTTCTTAAAATGCCAATAATCAGAGAAGTCATAACTTGGAATCTAGCAGTAACATTAAGGGTAAAATGAAGCCATCATCAGTTGACTCTATTTCTTCGATTGCCGATGAGCTTGGAATAAAAAGACTCTTAATCCTGGCTTGGAGGGATTTGGATGACCCTGAATCTGGAGGATCTGAGATTCACGCCCACGAGATCGCAAAACGGCTAGCCGAATCAGGCATATCTGTGACTTTAAGGACATCAACGGCATTTAATCATCCAAAAGTGAAAATGCGTGATGGGTATCGGGTGGTTAGGAAATCTGGTCGTTACATGGTATTTCTGCGATCAGCGTTAAGCCTGCTCTTTCATTTTGATGGGCACTATGATGCAATTGTTGAAGTGTGGAATGGAATGCCCTTTTTCACTCCAATTCTAAGTTCTCGTAGAAAAGTAATAATAGTTCACCACGTCCACGCAGAGATGTGGCAAATGACGTTGAGCCCAGTCTTAGCTAAGATTGGAAATATAATTGAAGAGAAGATTGCTCCCATATTCTACAGAAAGCAGCTAATTGTAGCTCCTTCTCCTTCTTCAAAGAGTGACATTATTAAACGTCTGCACTTTAGAGATTCAAATGTGGTTACTGTTAGTCCTGGCGTGGATGCGCAGTTTAAGCCATCAGTGAGTAAATCAAAACATCCATCACTTCTTGTGGTTGGTCGGTTAGTACCTGTTAAAAGGCATGATGTACTAATCGATGCCGTCAAAAGGATTCACGAGATCGTTCAAGACGTTGAATTGAACATAGTGGGTGACGGCTACATGAAGGAATCGATACTTGATAAGATTACAAATTTAAATGCAAGATCTTATATCCACGTTTTAGGTCACATTGACGAAAAGCAGTTAATTAACCTGTATCAAAAATCGTGGCTATTGGTTTCTATGTCACAGAGGGAAGGCTGGGGCCTAACTATTTTGGAGGCCGGATCATGTGGAACTCCTTGTGTAGTATCGAATATTTTAGGACATCAGGATGCAGTTGTGGACAAGAAAACTGGATTTCTCGCCGACGATATGGATGATTTCATTTCCAAGGTAACGATGTTATTACAAGACAGTGATCTTCGTGGGCAAATGGGAAATGAGGCTCAAATCCAAGGAAGCTCATTATCATGGGATAATACTGCACTTGAGCTTATGAAAGTTTTAAAGCGTTCGAAGTCTAGAAAAGTTTAACTTACTGTCAATCTTGACCGAAGCTGAATCG
>JAJYFT010000050.1 GCA_021790815.1 Actinomycetes bacterium | reverse complement strand
TGTCTTTCACGAAGGTCCCTTTTCTACAGCATCAGAACTGGAGAAGGCAACTGCTTCATGGGTGCTTTGGTTCAACACAAAACGTCTCCATAGTGCTTGTGGATTTATCCCACCAACAGAGTTTGAAACAAACTACTATAATGGAATAAATAAGGGCAAAGAAGTTGCCTAAAAGTTATAAACTGAGTCTCCATAAATTCCAGTGTGTATCACTTCTTATAAGTCGCATTTGTTGGTGATGTCTATTCGAGAATGATAGTTAGAGAACATCTCCCGTTCTTTAAAAACCAACCTTTTCCTCCAGGCTTTAGAGATGGCAATTAGCTTAAGAGACATATCAGATGATCTGATACACCATAGTGACATAGGTTCAAAGTATCTATCACTTACACATTCTGAAAGACTAAGGAGATGCAGGTATAACTGCATCTATTGGCTCCAAGGGAGATTCATGCGATTGTGATTTACTTACTTGTAGGTCAAGGTAATCTGTCTGACTCCAACTGGTGAACCTCCGCTTCCTTTCAGGCGGGGTTACTGGTCCCATTTGCTCGGTTGGATTTAAATGTAAAAACTTGTAAAATGGAGTTATGTCTTAGAGTTTTGAAGGTAAAGAATGAAGCTATTAAGGACCGAAAGATCTCTTTCGTAAGTTAACATATTTTCAACTTTCGCTACTGGCATCCAAGAAACTATGTCTACCTCTCCAAACGCAACTGGAAGAGGCTCTGGAAAGTCAGTGCTTGTTTCATTGCTTTCAACCATAGCGTAGTACTTAACAATTTTTGGCCTTCCATTTCTGTCTGTGTAGTTGACAGAACTGAGGTCAAATTGAATTTCGCACTTTAATCCTGTTTCTTCTAAAACCTCGCGAACCGCACAGTCTTCAAACGACTCATTTTTGTTTGCCTTGCCTTTAGGAAAGCTCCAATCATCATAGTTTGGTCTATGAATTAGTATAATTTCGATATCATCAATAGGGTTCTTTGATGCAGAATTTCTCGATTTTCGCCAAATAATTCCGCCACCTGCGCGTATAGTGTCTTCCATGCATATAGCCTAAATGATTGTGAATCGTTTTACAGTTACCACACCAATATATTATGTCAATGATGCTCCGCATGTGGGTCATGCCTACTGCACAGTTCATGCCGATGCTCTTTCTAGGTGGCACAAACTCCTAGGTGACGAGGTATTTTTCCTAACCGGGACCGATGAACATGGCAAAAAGATTGAAAAGGCGGCGCTTGAACACGGTATGACGCCAAGGGAGTGGGCGGATAAGACTTCACTTAGGTTTAAAAAGGCTTGGGAGGCTCTTAATATCAAACCTGATGATTTTATTAGAACCTCCGAAGAACGTCATTACAGGGCTGTACAGGCCTTTTTGCAGAGGATCTACGATAATGGTTTCATTGAAGAAGGAGATTGGGAAGGACTCTACTGCGTTGGCTGCGAAGCAAACTACGCTGAAAATGAGTTAATTGATAATAAATGTCCTGTTCACGAAGTTGAAGTTGAAATAGTGAAAGAGAGAAACTATTTTTTCAAATTAAGTGAGTTTGAGGATAAATTAATTGAATACTATGAAAAACATGCAAACTTTGTGGAACCTGAAAGCAGAAGGAACGAAGCTCTTTCATTTATAAAATCAGGGCTCAAGGATATTTCAATTACTAGGACTTCCATAAAGTGGGGTGTTCCAGTCCCGTGGGATTTAGATCACGTATTTTATGTCTGGTATGACGCATTAATTAATTATGTAACTGCTCTTGGTTACGGGGACGACTTCGACAGGTTTGAAGCTTGGTGGCCGAGTGTTCATCACTTAATTGGTAAAGAAATCGTTAGATTTCACTGTGTTTGGTGGCCCGCAATGTGTTTTGCAGCCGGAATTGATCCACCTCAGAGTATTTTCGTCCACGGATGGTTATTAGTGGGTGGAGAAAAGATGTCGAAATCTAAACTCAATCAGATAGATCCTGTCGAATTGGCAGAGGAGATTGGGGTAGATGCTCTTCGCTACCATCTACTTCGAGATACATCATTTGGAACTGATGGAGATTTCTCATATGAGGGTTTAATACGCCGCCATGATAGCGATCTCGCAAACAATCTAGGTAATCTTTTATCGAGATTAGCTGCAGTAATAAATACAAAGTGTTTTGGTGTAGGGCCTAAACCTTCCGAAAATGGCAGGTTAAAAGGAGTGTTTGAAGATACAATAGACAAGATTACAAAAGCATGGGCAAGTACTCAACCCTCATTTGCGCTTGAGCTTACCTGGAATTTGATTAAAGAAGCTAACGCAGAGCTTGAAAGGACAGAACCATGGAAAATGGAGCCAGGTAAAGATCTCGATGACGTGCTAGGCGATACCCTTGAGATTTTAAGACTTGTTACAGTATTAGCCTCACCAGCAATGCCAACTGTTACACAGGAGATACTTGACAGAATTGGAATAGAAATGAAAGTTGACGACTTAAGAGCGGATAGAGATCTTATTTGGGGAGGCTATCAAAATAAACTCCAAGTTCAAAAGGGAAAGCCTTTATTTCCACGTTTAGCCAATAGAAGTTAACTATGGACAGCGACCACGAAGTAAGTTGGTTTGATTCTCATTGTCATTTATATGACGAAAGTGACCCAGTTACAATTATTAGAGACGCAGTTGATCAAAATGTGAGGGGATTTATTGTAGTTGGAACTGATTTAGTTACTTCACTTAAAAGCTATGAGATTGCAAAATCAGTTAGAGATGAGGTAGAGGAGATAACTCTTGGATTAGCTGTCGGGGTCCATCCCCATTCAGCTTCCGAAGGGATTGAAGGGTTAGAAGAGTTAATCGCCACAATCCAGTCAGAGTCCACTAACTTGTTGGTTGGAGTAGGGGAGTGCGGATTTGATTTCTACTACAATAATTCTCCTAAAGCTGATCAAGAGAGAGTTTTTCGTTGTCAAATCGAGCTTGCAGCTTCTCTTGACTTAGCTTTAATTGTGCATACTCGTGACGCTTGGCATGAGACATTTGATGTTTTAGACCGTTTTGGATCTAATTGTCGAGTCCTAATCCATTGCTTTACCGGATCCGTCAAGGAACTCTCAGAGTGCATTGAGAGGGGGTTTACGGTATCATTTAGCGGAATCGCAACTTTTCCAAAAGCTGAAGAGATCCATGAAGCTGTTCGGCGAAGCTGCGATGGTCAATTTTTGATAGAGACTGACTCACCATTTTTAGCTCCAGTTCCTCTTCGAGGGAAGAAAAATAGTCCAAAAAATGTAGCTATTGTAGGGAGAGAAATTGCAAGATTGAGAGATGAAAGTGAACTTCATTTAGCTCAAAGTACGAGAAATGCCGCTCTTTCAATGTTTCGATTCGCACCGAAGTAAAAAGGAGATGTTAGCGATTGCTTAAGAAAAGTGAGCTGGTTAATCTGCTTGTAGAGTTTAATATTTCACCATCAAAAGCTTTAGGGCAAAACTTTATGGTTGATCAGAACTGTGTTAGAAAAATAGTAAATTTAGCTCAAATCAAAGAAGGGGATAATGTTATCGAAATTGGAGGGGGAGCGGGAGTTTTAACTGAAGGACTGCTTGAAACCAAGGCACAAGTCTCGGTGCTTGAATTCGATAGAAAGTTAGTTGAGCTTCTAAAATCTAGGAGCGAATTAAGCGATGCAACCATAGTTCATGGTGATGCGATGACATTTAACTTTGATCTTCTAAAAAAAGGTAATTCAGGTACTAAAGTCGTATCAAATCTTCCGTACAACATTGCTTCGCCGCTAATAATTCGGATTCTAGAGGATTTCAAATTTATCTCTCCAATTGTGGTTTTGGTTCAAAAAGAAATAGGCAGACGAATGGTTGCAAAGGTGGGGGAAAATGATTATGGGTTATTGAGTACGAAAATAGCCTGTCTAGGCACGAGTAAAATACTTTCCTTGTTCTCGCCGGAGATATTTTATCCACGTCCTAAAGTTGAATCAGCGTTAATTGAAATTGTGAGAAGTAAATCAGAGGAAATAGATTTGGATGAAGAGTATTGGGGAGTGAAAACTCTCATAAATACCGCCTACTCTTCCAAGCGAAAGATGTTAAAAAGTACATTAGGAAAACAGTTTGGAGAGGAAGTATTTATCTCTTCTAATGTTGATTGGCAAAAAAGACCAGAAGAACTTACAGTCAATGATTTTGTTGCTATATTAAGGGCAGTAAGGAAATACAACCGGTGACGGATATTGAAATTAGCCCGACAAAGCTCACCAGATGGCTTAAAGTCAAAGAAAAGAGGCCTGATGGCTATCATGTTATCAAGTCGGAGATGGTAACGCTTAAGTATTGTGACACATTAGAAATATCCAAAGGTTCTGGAGTAACATTCCGAAGTGATATTTTAAGCGAGGAAGCTATTGAGGTCCTGAATAACCTTCTCGATTCAAACCTGATTGCAAAAGCTCTTAAGCTTATCGGATTAGATCGTAAGGTACTTGTTGACAAGAAAATCCCTCCGGGCGGCGGACTTGGCGGTGGGTCATCCAATGCAGCGGCAATTTTAAGGTGGTTTATAAAAACTAGACATGTTAGCCATGAATCCAGCAGTTTTAAGAACATTTTAATTGGAGCTTTAAATCTAGGATCGGATATTCCTTTCTTGGTTTATGGTGGCAGAGCAGTTGTAGGTGGGATAGGTGAAGTGGTTAACCCCCTTCCTTTTTTGAAACTTAATATCCTTTTAGTCATTAGTGAGCTCGTTGTCTCAACAAAAGCTGTGTATGAGGAGTTTGATCGTATAAAAGATGAAGATGTAAATGTAGGTTCTGGCAGCAGGAGTAAGCTTCAAAAAAGTGACAGGATGGGAATTGACAATATTGAAACGTCTAACGTCACAAGCGAAGGCAACGATTTAGAGCCAGCAGCCTTCAGAGTTGAAAGAAGATTAGTTGAGCTGCGGGACTTTATATCTGAACAGACTGGATATGTGCCAAAATTGGCTGGAAGTGGATCTACCTTTTACTTCGAGGAGTCAGATATAGATCCATCAATTATGGGCAAACTTGATCATAAAAATGTACACTTAAAATTTAAAGATGGATCAACCTCAATGGTTAGCTTTATCAAAACTTCCACGCGACAATCTGATTTAAGTTAAGCAAGTTTATTGAAATTTGTTAGCTTGGCTTATTTGCCAGCAGCTCTGCGTTTCCATCTTGTAGCTTTTAGCATCTTCTTATGCTTTTTCTTACGCATCCGCTTGCGTCTTTTCTTTATTAATGAACCCATGTTATATTCTAAGATAGCCGAAATTTGACACTGCAAAATCAAGATTAATAAAAAGAAGTAATTGAAATCGATAAAATCAGCCTAATAATCTATGGTAGTGAAAATTAGTAGTAATCTATTTAAGTTGCTAATGCCTTTATTGGCGGGTAGTTCAACCGGCAGAACGCCTGACTTTGGATCAGGAGGTTGGAGGTTCGAGCCCTCCCCCGCCAGCAAAATATTGATTCTTCTATAGGCAATAAACCCTAAATGTGAGCAGAGGGCAACAGCACTTGTTTAAATGTGGTCTTCGGTGATTAATAGGTAATATTCATATACTTTTGAGCAGATGTCTCCAACCCACCATTTTTATCTTGTCGTTTTTTCAAATTTAATCCTTGGCAGGTTAATAAATTTTGGGTTTATACAATTTTTAAATTTCATAATAACTTGCGCATAATTTAATTTGGCTTTAATTTAGATGTGTGATTAAAAATGTAGGATCCAAAAGTTACGAAGCGGAAATTAGGTGGACTGAATATGAAGTTCCTCACATTAAGGCGGGTAGTTTTGGTGGACTAGGATTCGGTCAAGCTTATGCAATAGCCCACCATCATTACGAGACGATATTTGATCAAATTGTGAAAGTTAACTCGATGCGATCTCTTGTTTTGGGAAAGTCGAACCAGAGTTTGACCAGTGATTTTGCTTATTTAGCTCTTGACTTATCTAAAAGAGCCGAACAGCTTTTTGAAGTTCAACCTAACTATGTAAAAGAGTTTTTGTCAGGGTATGCTTGCGGACTAAATGAATGGTATAAAAATCACGGAGACGATGGCCTAAGTGGATTTGGTAAAGGTCGTAACTTGAGGCGAGAAATAGAAGCGGTGGACATCTGTAAGTGTGCCATTGATATCGCAACCGCCGCAAGTGCAAGAAACCTAGTTTCTTTCATAGCAGAGTGTGGCCCTCCTGGTCCAGATGGTCCATTGCCGACACCGTCACTTGATGCTATGGCACCTCATTTTGCTAGTAATGGTTGGGGCATTGGGCGTAAGTTTACCGATGATGGAAATTCAATAATTGTTGGAAACCCACATTTCCCTTGGTATGGTGAGGCAAGATTTTATGAGAACCACCTTACTATTCCTGGAGTTCTAAATGTTTACGGTGCATCTTTGTTAGGTTTACCTGGAATCCAAATAGGATTTAATGATAACGTTGCGTGGACGCATACATTTTCAATTGGGAAAAGACTTGTCTTTTACAAACTCAATCTTGTTGAAGGTGTGCCTACTTCGTACTTTTACGATGATGAAATACGAGATATGAAAAGCATCGATCATGAAGTGAAATATTTAAATGATACCGGTGACGAGTGCATAGAAGTGCGTACATTGTGGAAGAGTCATTATGGACCAATCCTTAACCTTCCCCTAATTGGATGGTCAGAAAGCTTTGCGGTAAGTTTTCACGACGCCAATGAACACAATTACTCATTGTTAACGCAATGGCTTGATATGTCCCAAGCATCAAGTCTTTCAAACTTTATAAAGGTATTTGAAAATGTAAATGGTGTGCCTTGGGCAACTACGGTTGCCGGCGATAGTTCAGGTGAAATATGGTTTTGTGATGCCTCGAAGACTCCAAACTTTAGCAAACTAGCGATAGAAAAATATAATAATTCACTATTGAACGACCCAATAGCTAAACTATTTGATCAAAATCGAGTTGCTTTTGTAGATGGTTCAAACTCTGTTTTCGAACTTGAAATATCACAAGATGGAAGCAGTGCGATTCCATTCGCCGAGTTGCCGCAGTTGTCAACTGATTCGTGGATTATCAATTGTAACGACTCTCATTTTCTGGTAAATACTGACCTTCCACTAACAGGTTATTCACCCCTGGTTGGACCTGAATACTTTGATCCTAGTCCGAGAGCAAGAGCTAACTATTTTGGCATACTTGATAGATCTGAAATATCTACGGATTCGGGGCTAGCTTCCAGATCTACAGGGGAAACAAGTGATAATTACGGCTATTCACCTGAGTCTCTATTTAATCGACTTCTTTCAAACATAAGCACCCAAGGAGTGATCTTAAGAGAAGACATTGTCGAGAACTTAAATCAATATCTAAGTAATTGTGAAGATCTAGATATTAAAAAAGTTGTCAAAGTTCTTACAGAGTGGGATTTAAAATATGACCTTGATTCAAGAGGTGCGCATCTATTTCGAGAGATACTTGCTTACTATTCTGATTCTGATCTTAAAAGCGTAGGTAAGTTATTTACAAATAAATTTGATCGATTAAAGCCAACACGAACACCAAATACTTTTCCAGTTGAGTTTAGAGATGAGTTAGTCAATGCAACTAAACAAGCAATTGAAGTATTAAAAGATGCATGTATTGAAGTGGATGCAAGGCTAGGAGATGTTCAGTTTGTGATGAGGCGAGGAAAGAGGGTTCCTGTTCATGGTGGTCAAGAGTATGAAGGTATTGCTAATATAGTCACTCCAGTAGGATTGCTCTCAGGCCACTCGACCGAGCCAAGTGTAGAGCCGTTAACTCCAACTTCGAGATCGGCAAAGACAGGACTTGGAAAAGGAGGCTATCAGGTTAATTATGGAACTTCATTCATTATGATTGTTGAACTTACGCCCAATGGGCCTAAAGGTATTGGTCTTTTAGTATATGGCCAAGTTGGGGACAGAGAGAGTCTAAATTATATGGATCAGTTAGATCTCTATAATTCTAAGGTGTTTAGAGAACTTAAATTTGCTGAAGATAGTATATTAGGCGATTCTTCATTAAGAATTGAAGCTGTTAGTAACGTCCATTTATGCTAGACACTATTGAAACGTAGATAAGGTACTAGAAGGATAGTAAATGCTGCAATAATAGCCAGGAGTAGGAATGAAGCGAAAGGCGAATTAATTAGTTGTTGAACGCCTAAGGAGATTGCGAGACCTCCACCGTTTCCTGAAAGCCAAACTAACCCACTCGCCAAACCTTCGTTGCCTCGATTAGTCTTGTCCGCTGCATCCAGAATCGTTGGAAGTGCGCCTATCAAGAAAAAACCTTCTACTCCTAGTACAACTGCCGTAATAGTGAGACTGTTAACTACAGCGATTGTAAAACATCCTAAAGTTGCGAGAACAGTAGTTGCATACATTTGATGGGTTTGAAGTTTGTGTTTCGTCACAATTGAAGGAAGTAATGCAGCTCCTAACGTACCGGCAACTACCATCAAGGCAAGTAAAAACCCTGCTGAGGAAGAAGATATCCCACGATGAGAAAGAATTGATTGCAACCAAGTAGTAATTGCAATAAATGCACCAAATCCAACGGCAGCTACTAAAAGCAAAGCAATAAACCGCTTATTTCTTAAAAGAGATATGACTTTGGCGCTCTCTGAGCTAGATCCAATTTTAATAGGATGTATCCGTTTTGAAGCAATTAAAAGTGTAAATGCTAAAAAAGTTGAAACAACCCCTTCTATTACCATTAAAAGTTGGAGCTCTTTTACACCAAAGATTGAACCAAACAAAAGTGCTAGTAGCATACCGAAAAATAGGGATGACGACCCTACTGCAAGCCCATTAGGTTGATCAGCTGTGTCGAGGTAATCATTAGATACTCTTGTAATTGCATTTAATAGTAAAGGTTGTGAAATGGAAATAAGTATCTGACCAGTTAACAAGAAATAGTAGCTGGGGTAGATAAACCTCACTATTGAACCGGTCGCATTGATGAACCCTCCCGTAACCAATGAGGGTATGAACCATCTATCTAAGGCTTTCCCAGCAGGTATGGCAAATAAAAAATATGCAAGCGGGAAAATTTCAGAAAGCCAACCGATAAGATTTATCGAAACGTGATACTTAGCCGCTGAGCTTGTTGTGATTGGAGCAAAAGTTAACCAAAGTGTTTGGCTGCTCGCACAAATAAGTGCATAAATTGACACTAATAACCATCGAGAGGTCCTTGTAGACTTTTTGACCTCTAAATTATCACTTAAATTCTGGCTATTTGAGTTTACCACGTAGTTGATTAAAAATTAAAATATAATTGGTTAGACATCTTCTTCTAAGGATTCGAAAAGTGATTTCCAATCTACTGCGTTCCAACCTTTCATGTCTGCTAACTCTTTTGCAACGCGAACGGCTTCATCAATTCCAGCAACTTCAATGGACTTTACGATTGTGACATTATCTAGTGCTTCGCCTAGCCGAGCTGCAAAAATAGCTTCTCCCGTTTCTTTTATTGTTTCATGAATGCGGCCGACAATGTGATTCCACTTCCCATCAGATTCTTTAGATGCAGTATTAATTGCCCATTTGGCTGATTTTAAAACAAGTGAAACATTTGTGGGCTCCGTTTTAAAATGAGCTGAGGTGTAACTAACGAGTTCTTTAAATATGTCATCTGGCATGATAGTTCCGAATCTCTCAATTAAAAGTTGAAAGAGGGTAGTTTCTTCATCATGATTGTTGTCTTGAGAAATATTGTTCACAAAGAGTACTTTAGTCAAATTTGACCGCTATCAGTGTAAATGTCGCTAAAAGTTAATTTGTAAAAGGTTAATGAAACATCAATTAACTTTAGTGGAGGGTCAAAGCATACTAGATTAGTATCGTCTTACTAATCAAAGGATCTTTCACCTCGTAAAGAGCGTTTTAATTCGCTAAAGCCATCAAAGGTTGCGAGTTCCCTGATGAGTTTAAATAGTCTTATTGCTTCTTCACCTCGTGGAATTTTGTTTAACACAGGCCCAAAGAAGGTAGAGTCACTATCTCCTCCGAAAGACAAAATTGGTGTCCCAACGTCTCTGCCTGACTTTGCGAAAGCTTCAAGAGAGCTTATTTTAATAGACTTATCAAAGTGGTCACTAAGTAGAATGTCATGTATTGACAATGTATCTAAAGAAATTGATTGTGTCTTAATGTATTCGTCTACAAAAGTCATTAGATTGCTTTCGATAAGAAGTTCATCGCGTCGAGAATTATTGTGAAGTGCAGCTCCACAAAAAGTGTAAAAGTCTCCTACCGTATCATTACCATTACTCTCCAGTAGATAGGCTGCGAATCGTAACAGTCTTAGACCAAGATCGTGAACTTGAATATGGGCAAGAAGGGTTTGATTTGTACTGTAAGAGTCTTCGTTTATAATTTTTAGAGAAATGAAGCGCCAGTTTACTTGAAGTTGGTACTGTGGTTGAAAGGACTTTTGAGTTTCAACAATCCAACGAGAAGTGATCCATGCCCACGGGCAAATAGGGTCAAAGTAAAAGTCAACTGAATTAGGAGAATTTGGATTAGTAGTCATGTTAGGTGAGATTAGCAGAGATTTAAATGAGAGGTATTGCAATACAAGTCAGAGGTGGTTGAAAAATTGAGTGAAAATGTGAATAATGCTGGGGTTGAGAAAATTGCTATAAAAGACCAGCTATTTACAGTTCCAAATTTGCTATCAATCCTGAGGCTTTTTATGTTGGCTGGATTTTTGATTTTATTGGGAAAGTACAATGATCGAGTTGCAGCTACAGTCGTGCTGGCAGTAGCTGGAGTAACGGACTTTTTGGATGGTTATATTGCTCGGCATTTTAATCAGGTAACTGAACTTGGTAAGATCCTAGACCCATCAGCCGATCGTATTTTGGTGACTGGAGCAATGATAGGTGCCATAACATCACATTCAATTCCTCTTGTATTAGCTGTAATAATTCTTTTCAGAGAGTTAATTATGATGGTGTCTGCCGTACTTTTAGCAATTTTAGGAGCAAAAAGAATTGATGTTGTTTGGGTTGGGAAGGCAGGTACTTTTGGGCTTATGACTGCTATCCCAGGCTTTATACTTTCCTCAGTTTCAGCAGGTCATCATGTTTATCTTTGGCAAAGTGTCATAAGAGACGCTACATGGATAGCAGTAATTCCATCACTAGTGTTGTCCTATCTAGCGACTCTAACCTATATTCCCAAAGCAGTAACTGCTTTTAAAGAAGGTCGACGCGAGCGGCTAAAATAAAAAATAAATAGCAAATAGGTATTTTAAAAGTTAGCGTTATATAGTGATAATAGGTGTGAGTAGATGAAAGCAGTGATAATGGCCGGTGGTGAAGGCACGAGATTGAGACCTTTGACTACCAATACTCCAAAACCACTTTTGACTATAGCCAATAAGCCAATGATGGAGCATATCGTGATGCTGCTTAAGTCTCACGGCATTGACGAGATCGTAGTAACTGTTGCATTTATGGCAAACGCGATTAGGTCTTACTTTGGTGATGGACAGGAACTTGGTGTTAAGATTTCCTATGCGACTGAGGAAGTACCACTAGGAACTGCAGGATCCGTTAGAAATGCAATTGAAGAGTTAAATGAGCAGTTTATTGTAATAAGTGGAGATGTTTTAACTGATTTCAACTTGAAAGAGTTAATTGAATTTCACAACGAAAAGGGCGGAATCGGAACCCTTGCTCTTAAAAGGATAGAGAATCCAGTTGACTTTGGCATTGTCATCTGTAATTCAGACGGTTCAATTGAGCGGTTCCTTGAAAAACCAACTTGGGGTCAGGTATTTTCAGATACCATAAACACTGGAATCTATATTTTGGAACCCGAAATATTTGAATACATTCCAGAGAATACGACTGTAGATTTTTCTAGCGACATATTTCCTGTGGTGCTTGAGGACAAGAAGAGTATATTTGGCACAGTTATGGAAGGATACTGGGAAGATGTTGGAACTCTTGACTCCTATTTGAGTGCTCACAAAGATGTGCTGGATGGAAAAGTCAAGATTGAACTTGAAGGTTTTGAACTTAGACCAGGCGTTTGGATAGGTCACGATACCATCATTGATCCTACCGCTCGGGTTGAAGGTCCGGCAGTAATTGGTGCAAACTGTGAAATTGGAGATGAGGTTCACTTAGGCCCCTACACCGTTTTAGGTGACAATGTAAGAGTAATGTCTCACTGCGATACTCAACGCAGCGTAATTATGGATAATTCGTTCATTGATCAAAGTAGTTCATTGTGGGGGACTGTGATTGGAAGACGGTGTGATATAAAGGCGTGGGCAAAGTTAGCTGATGGAGTAGTGGTAGGGGACGGGAGTGTTATTGGTGCTCATTCGTCAATTGAAAGCGGGGTGAAAATCTACCCTAACAAGATCGTGGAAAGTGGGGCGGTAGTAAATTTATCAATTGTTTGGGAGGCAAGAGCCAACAGAAGTTTATTTGGTAGACAGGGCCTCTCAGGTTTTGCAAATATAGATTTGGGTCCAGAATTGGTGATAAGAGTTGCGATGGCATTTGCTTCAACTATTCCAAAAGGATCTATCGTTGCTGCGTCTAGAGATTCATCGAGATCGTCTCGGATGTTAAAGAGAGCTCTAATGGTTGGCCTAAATTCATGTGGCGTTAATGTTGCAGATTTGGAAGTTGCAACCGTGCCACTTACAAGATATGCAGTTAAGTGCAATTCATTAAAAGGGGGCATAAGTGTTAGGATCGCACGAGATAATTCAATGGGTGCGGTCATCAGATTTTTTGATGAAGATGGACGAGAGATCGATGAAATTGCTCAGCGTAAAATAGAGCGATTAGTCCAAAGAGAAGAGTTCCGACAAGTTTTAGCGTACGAAATTGGCGATATCGAGTTTCCGCAACGCACAGCTGAGAACTATACAGCTGATCTTCTTTCTACGATTAATACTAAGAGGGTAAGAAACAGAAAGTTTAAACTAGTTCTTGACTACTCATTCGGTACTGCTAGTTTTGTAATGCCAAATGTTTTATCGAAACTTGGCGCAAATGTACTTGTTGTAAATCCATATGGTGCTACTAAAAGAGCAATGGACTTTGATAGGATCAAAGCGGCTGGCGAGATTTCAAAGATGGTTATTGCATCAGGCGCTGACTTAGGTGCAGTTATAGACCCAGATGCCGAACAAATCACGTTAATTGATAGCTCGGGGAAAGTTTTGAACGACGAAGAGCTTTTGTTGGCAATCTCACAACTGTATTCAATGTCATCAACAAGACATTACAACAGGATCGCAGTTCCGCTAAGTGCAACATTACACGTTGAAAAGATTTTGGAAAAAAGTGGGGTCAAAGTTATAAGGACAAAACTTTCGGCATCACATTTAATTGACGTAACTAGTGAAACCCCGGTTGATATTGCAATTTCTACCTGGGGAGGTGTTGCATTTCCTGAATTCTTGCCTGCTTTTGATGCCGTTGGCTGCTTGGTCAGGACGCTTGATTATTTGGCCGAGACAGGATTGAAACTTGAAAATATAGCGGAAGAACTCCCTTCAATTAACATTTCACACATTGAAATTGAGACTCCATTTGAAAATAAGGGCGCCCTGATGAGGTCTTACGTTGAAGTGATTAATCCTGAATCCAAAGTCATTCTCATAGATGGAATCAAAGTTATGGACAAGAGTGGCTGGGAACTGATCTTGCCTGATCCAGAGAGACCTGTAACTCACGTATTTGTTGAGGAGTTTGAAGCAAACAAAGCTCAAATGAGAGCAGAAGCAGTTGAAATTAAAGTTAAAGATATTTTGTCGAATCTTAAGTAAAGGAAAGAAGCGCTTATAAAAGATAGACATTGATATATGTAGTTATAGGGGATTAGTGCTCGGAGCGTGAAAAGTAAGAGTTTCATATAATTTATGATTTCTAATAAGGTGGAAAGCTAAAAAAATTGGTCAGATATTTAGGCATATTAATAATGTTGGCACACGAAGACATATTTCTTTTCAGATAGCACTAATAGCGTATTTTCAACTAAAAGGCGATTGCATTATCGAGTGTTTCAGTTTTAATATACAATTTTAACGCTTTTTCAATATTCTTTATAATCGTTTCGACGTAAATAGTCTTTTCATAGAGCAAGTATTTTATGGTACTCGGAAATTCGTAAAACTGTTAGAATAATCATCACCTTTACGACTTACCGTGTGTAGTCACTGTCAAGTGTAGTTGAATACATAAGTTTGTTAATTAAGACGAGAAGGTAAAAATAGTAAAAAAGATTGCGCGATGATAGAATCAGAGTTGATGATAGAGTCAAAACTTGTTAATCAAATTGAATGATTTTGCATAATTGGTCTAACGTTGCTGTGCATGCTTTCCATGATGTTTATATTTGAGTGCCAAACGATGCTCACTTTCGCACGGCAAGCTGTTGCTGCTTTAATTTCTTATAACATTAAGATTTCTCAGTTATATTATTTGGCTCTTCGCGCCAATCCGTGGGTCAATTTTCAAGCTTTTCGACCTGGTAGAGACGGACAGT
>JAJYFT010000153.1 GCA_021790815.1 Actinomycetes bacterium | reverse complement strand
TGGATAAGTGCCAGCTTGTTCTTGAAAAGTAACCGCTCCATCTTTGACGTAGGCTCTATAGGTACAACTCGACAAACAGTTCACGCAGTGAGTAGTAAATCCTTGTTTGTCCCAGCTAAAACGCTCGCCATAAGATTTGGCTTCTTTGTCTTGACTTTTATATTTTCTTTGATCGTTAGGTAGGTCGCCCAAATCTCTGCCCTCCTAAGTTGACAAATCATATGTAACAGCATTAGTTTAATAGATACAAAGGAGCATATAATGTATCAGCGTATTGACGCAGGAACTTTGATCGGAAAAGGGCTTAAATCCTTAGGACATAATGTAATTTTTGCCCTACAAGGTGGACATATCGATCCAATACTTTACGGTGCGGCTAAAGAAGGTATTAAAGTTTTTGATACCCGGCATGAACAAGGGGCCGCGCTTATGGCTGAAGCATACGCAATTATAACGGGACAAACAGGCGTTTGCCTGGTAACTGCGGGTCCGGGATTTACTAACTCATTAACCGGAATTGCAAATGCTTATATTAACCAAACTCCCCTTCTACTCTTAGCAGGCAAAAGACCACAGATGCACGCAGAGACTTGGACGCTTCAAGAGCTAAATCAGTTAAGTATTATTGAACCTATTTCATGTTGGGCAAAAGAGCTCTTAGACCCTAAGCGAGCTATTGAATACTTAAGATCTGCACTAAGTGTTGCAAATGCGACGCGACCAGGTCCGGTTTACTTAGAGATTGCTGCCGATATTCTGGCAAAACCTTTAGATGCTCAAATTTTAGAAAATAAAATTAGCCCTGTAATTGTCTCTAAACCTTTCCCCGATGTTGACCTTGTGTCAAAAGCTGCTGAAATGATTGAAAAAGCAAAAAAGCCCGTCATTGTTGCTGGATCTGGGGCAAGATGGTCCAATGCTGGAAGAGAACTTTCGGAACTAGCGTCCAAGGGAATTCCTCTTTTTACTGCTAATGCTGGTCGAGGTGTTGTGTCGGATGAACACGAATGGTGCTTTGGTCCGGCTACACCTATGAACGGTGCATTTTTAGGTGCAATTACCAATGCGGATCTCATCATAACTATTGGAACACGATTTGGATTTCTATATCTGAATGGAATGATTTTCGGGAATACAAAAGTAATAAGAGTAGACAAAAATCCTGAAGAACTCGCAAGAGGTGTTCCTTCAGCACTAAACATAGAAAGTGATGCAGGAGCATTCGCGATAAGTCTTGCAAATTCTATAAGCTCAAAACCAGACTCAGAGAGGATTTTATGGAGGGATGAAATTAACGTCACATCCGATAAATCTCTAGTTGAGTTCGATGCACAGAAAACTGGTCCCGAGGGACTTATACATCCAGCTTTTGCGGTCAAAACAATGGTTGAAGTTGGAGGCAATAGCGCAAGCTACGTAACGGATGGTGGAGATGCAATGACATTTGGGATGACAAGGTTTCCAGCCACGAGACCAGGTCAAGCGATTGGAACGAGTGTCTACTTTGGAGCACTCGGTGTCGGCATACCTTACGCAATAGCTTCCAAAATTGCGAACCCTGACTTTCCAGTTCTTTTGTGGGAAGGAGATGGCGCGTTTGGATTTAACGCTATGGAGTTTGATACAGCAATTCGCCACAAAATTCCATTTGTATGCGTCGTGGCCAATAACAATGTGTGGGGAATGTCATATCACGGGCAGGGTCTCCAGTATGGGTACGACGAACTCCACAGCGTTGAAATCGGGAACAGGCCATATCACGAAGTTGTGCGGGCACTTGGAGGCTTTGGAATAAGCGTTTCAGACCCGGACGAACTAAAACCCGCGATTGAAAAAGCGATAGCGTCTGACATGCCCGCTTGCGTTAATGTTCAAATCGATAAATCTGTTGTTTCAGTTGCCACATCAGCAATGGCATCAATTGGACTTGGATAGAACTGCTTTTTAACTGCTAACGGCTTACTTCACAAAATTTCAAGTGTAAAACTAGTCTTGACTTAAATCTTAAATTTAGGCGTGCTCGCTTAACTTACACAATCAAGCGATTTCAATTTGTCTTTTGCTCATCACTAAAATGGTAAATTTGTTTATGATCAAATTCATTAAAGGTTCAACATATCGAGGCTTAAGGTGAGCACAGTACTTTCAGGGGTTAGACCAACAGGTGATATGCATCTTGGAAACTACCTCGGAGCTTTTAAATCGTGGGTCACCGATCAAGAGAGTTATGATTCCTACTACTGCATAGTTGATCTCCATGCTTTAGCTGAAGACTTTGAACCAAAAGAGTTGCGCGAAAGGATTGTTAACACAGCCATCGTATTGCTTTCAGTTGGCCTTGACCCAGAAAAGTGCACACTTTTTATCCAAAGTAGCGTGCCGGAACACGCACAGCTTACGTGGTTTTTATCTTGCATCACAGGATTTGGAGAGCTTAATCGTATGACGCAGTTTAAGGATAAGTCAAAAAATAACGAAAGCACAAAAGTTGGGCTATTTACATATCCTGTACTGATGGCAGCAGATATCCTTCTCTACCAGGCTGACCGAGTTCCAGTAGGAGAAGACCAGAAACAACACTTAGAACTCACGCGAGACCTAGCAATTCGATTTAATAGCAGATTTGGAGCTACATTCAAAGTACCAGAACCAGCGATTCCAACCGTTGGTGCAAGAATCATGGATCTTCAAGATCCATCCGCTAAAATGTCCAAATCTACAAAAGACTCCTCAGGTGTCATTTATGTACTTGACACACCGTCTACAGTCGAGAAAAAAATAAAAAGAGCCGTGACAGACAGTGAAAGTGAAGTCTACTACGACCCAGCTAAAAAACCAGGGGTTTCAAATCTTTTAGAACTTTTAGGTGCTTCTACTGGAGAAGACCCAAAACAGTTGGGTGAGAAATATACAAACTACGGATCGTTAAAAAAAGATTGTGCCGAGGCAGTAAATTCTCTGCTCGCCCCTGTTAAAGATCGCGCCAATGCTCTTTACGATGACCGCGGAGCCGTAAAAGAGATTCTTAGGTTAGGAGCACAAAAGGCTCATGAAAAAGCATCGTCTACTTTTGCTCTAGCAACATCAAGGATGGGTATTAGCATAGACGAGTTCACTTAATTTGATCTTTAGGAAAAATAAACAGTATTCAAAATCAATTTAGCGCTTTTTGGCTGCGCAATCCATGCAAAATCTAGCAGAAGGCTTAGCCTCTAAGCGAGGTTCACCAATATTCCCGCCACAATCTTCACACTTTCCGAATTCACCATTTTCAAGTTTACTTAAGGCGCTGTCCACAAGGTTCAATGCATCTTGAAGTTCAAGCGCCAATCGATCCACCTCACCTCTTTCCGCTGTAACTTGACTAGAATCGGCGAAATTGGAGTCGTAAGATAGACCATCTCCCCCGACACCAAGTTCTTCAAGACGTGCAACAAGTTGATCACGCTCTTCAAGTAAAAGGTCCTTATATTTGGGCTTAATCTCATTTGTCTGTTGAGGAGTCATACTATAAGACTATATTGCTTTGAGTTCCCCTGCTCGAGGATGGTACATTTCGTAAGATTTCTGAAGATGCTCAATGGAAACAGCAGTATAAATCTGGGTCGTAGAAATCGAAACATGGCCTAAAAGTTCCTGCACAACACGTAAATCCGCCCCATGATTTAGCATATGGGTAGCGCAGGAGTGCCTCAAGACATGTGGATAACATTTTCGACCAAGTCCCACATTTAACGCCGCTTCTCTTAACATTTGCCAAATTGCTTGACGGCTCATTCTCGTTCCGCGATAAGAAAGAAAAAGGGCCTTTTCGTCAGATCGCTTCTTAAACTCCTTTGGGATATAGTGTTCGCGCCCAGACGATGAAAGCCATCTATTCAACCACAACTGACTGACGCTACCAATTGGAACTACACGCTCCTTTGCCCCTTTGCCAAGAACTCGCATAAAACCAGTTTCCAAGTCGATATCTTCGAGTG
>JAJYFT010000049.1 GCA_021790815.1 Actinomycetes bacterium | reverse complement strand
GGACCTTTGCTAAAGAAACAGTATATTTTCCCAGGTAGGTTTACATTAAACGTTTCATTTAGGTGAAAACATCTGCCAACGTCTTTTAATTCACCTTCAAGAGAGCGAAATATAGAACGTCCGACTGAAACACAAGTCTTTCTAATATCAAAATGGTGACTATTTTTGGAACTTGGGATGTTCACATTAAGCCAATAAAAATCTAACGGGGATACATAAACTGCACTTCCACCTGATTTTCGTCTAGCAATTTCAACTTTACTGTCCAACAATGTTCTTTCGTCGAATACTGTGCCGTCTTGATTGCTTCCTAGTATAAGTGCGGGCTTTAAAAGAGACACAATTTCTAATGAAATATACTCTGTCGATGCAGGACGTAAAACTTCAACCTCTAACTTTGACTCGTTATTTGATGAAAAAAGATAGTGTGACACAACATCTTCAACAGGTCCACTTATTTTTTTTAATGCGAATTGCAAATTAACTATTATTAATAAGCTGGGGTTGATTGAATTCCGAGGTAGGGTTGCCAGTCGCCTCTATTGCTATACGTTGCCCGTAAAAGCCACCATCGGTCTTTTGGTTGTTTAGGTTGTGAGGACAGATGAAATCCGATCTCGTGAACAAGCCTATCCTCCTTAGAAGAATTGCACTTTCTACACGCTGCTACAACGTTGTCCCAACTATGTTGACCGCCACGAGCACGTGGTATGACGTGGTCTATGCTTTCAGCGGGACCACCACAGTACTGGCATCTAAATCCATCCCGAATGAAAACTGCTCTCCTGTTAAGAGCCATATTTACCCGATACGGGACTTTTACCATATGACGCAACCTAACTACCGATGGTTCTGGAACTACTCTCGAAACCGAATGAAACTCACGCCCCGTAGAATGAAGTAACTCTGCTTTAGCTTCCAAAACCATTATAAGAGCGCGTTTTGAACCGACAACTCCAAGTGGTTCATATGTTGCGTTTAGAACTAAGGCTGACGAGGTCCCAACGAGTACCACTTCTCTCCCATTGAAATGAGCATCACTTCTCGCGAAGTGCCGTGACCTTTCATCTAAGAGCACATCACTACACATGTATCCTAATTTATCGCGATTTACACCACTCTAGGAAGTGTATTAGGTCATTTATTTCAATTTCAGCATTTTTGCTTCCATATTGAGTCTCAAGTCTAAACTCCAACCACCCCTTATCCGGAACCGGCAGAAAAGGATACTTCCTGAACCATCCAACTGGAGCAAGTCTAAAGATTTGAATAAAAAAGACAAAATACAAGTCTGGCCTCTTCAATATTCGCAAAATTAACTTAAAACCGTTCTTAACTTTCAACTTCCCAACCCATTCCATCCAACCTTTAAAGCACCTGCCAAGGGTCCTAACCCATTAAGCGGAGACGGAACTATAACTGAAGTTCTTGAGTAAGGCAGTCTTGAAAGTCGCATTAGTTCACTGTTCGCATTATTAAAAAACTTTTCCCCAAAACCAACTGCGACTGAACCCGCAATCACAGCCAAATCAAGGTCAAGGAGATTACAAACTGATGATACCGCACGTCCGACCAACACTCCAGTTCTCTCTTTAACTTCTTCGGTGGCAAATTGGGCTTTCAAACCTGTAAACTTTTCAATTGCAGTCCCTGATGCTTCGGCCTCAAGGCATCCAAAACTTCCACAAACACACTCCCTCCCTTGAGGCTCAACATTGACGTGTCCAATGTGGCCTGCATTTCCAAGTCGACCATTGAGTAATCTACCGTCGAGAACTATCCCACCTCCAACTCCCGTCGAAATCACCATTGCAATAAAATTAGAAGAGTTTTTTGCTGCACCTATCCAACCCTCACCGAGCGCAAGTGCCTTAGCATCGTTATCCATAAATGTTTGAACTCCAGTGTAACTAGCTACTCTTTCGACAATCGGAAAATCAATCATAGATTTAATATTTAAAGGAGAAACTAACCCCCGCTTAAAATCCATTGGCCCTCCACACCCAATACCGCACGCAACTATTTCATAACCATCACCAGCATTTTTCAGCGAAGCTGAAACAGTATGGACAATCGCAGAAAACACATCCTCTGCATCACCAGAACGAGGAGTCGGTATCGAGTTAATTGCGATTAAATTTCCTTCAATATCGCCTAAAGCACTAGCAATTTTCGTGCCACCGATGTCGATAGCGAGTACAGACTTAACTACCAAAAGTTACTCTTGCTTGAAGAACTTATCACGCAGTCTTTGACGTGCATCGTTTACATTAATACCATGGCTTCTAATTGACTTGTTAACGTCATACCACCCTGCTTTCCCAATCCTTCTAAGATTTTTCTCAAACCAAAGTGCACATCCAAGCATAATTAAAAATCCGAAAAATGAAACTGGAACGGATCTAGGAAGAAACCAAATCAACTCAACTAGCCCAATGAGAAAGCCGAGACTTGCCCAAACGCAATTACGACCTGCATGTTTGTAGACAGTCTCAGAAGCTACGCGATCAACGAAAGCTTTGTCCTCAGCATAGAGATTTTGCTCCATCTCATGTAGGATTCGTTGTTCTTCGTCCGAAAGTGGCATCACTAATATTTTGACACGTTTTCACATAGAATACAACAGCATAAAGCCCTAAATTTGCTTAGCCCCATCTCGAACCTCCTAATTCTGGTCGCTTATCTTCTCTTAACCTTGAAGCCTTCATAACTATACTTTCTCCAAATTTATTTTTGAGTCCATCTAAAGTTTCATTTAATTGATCTCTCGACTCTATTTTAGTTCCAATATTTTCAAATAGTGACTCTTGTATCTCATTTTGAGCGCTTTCTACTAAAGAAGCTAGTGAAAGACCGACGAGGCGAACTCCTGAAGACACGTCAATATTGATTATGATCTCCCTGAGGGTATCTAATACCTCATTTTCATCGTTGGTTAAGTTGTCTAAGGTTTTGCGCCGAGAAATTCTCTCAAGATTAGCCATCCTAACGTTAAGTACTACGGTTTTCGCCATTAAATTCTCTTGCCTCATTTTCCTAATTGCAGAAGTAACTAGAGGTTTAAGGCGGTCAATTAGTTCTTCATGGCTAAATATATCGTCAATAAAAGTTCTTTCTTTCGATATAGATTTCTGCTCTTTAAGTACCTCAACCTGTCTTTCATCTATTCCACGAGCCGAATTATAGAGCCAGTGCCCATGATTAACGCCAAATTTTTTGATCAGAAAAGCTAAGTCTTGCTCCTGTAGGGTCGATATTTTTGTAATTCCAAGGCTGTCTAGCTTTTCCGCTGACTTTGGTCCAACTCCCCAAAGGAGTCGTGGGGCCAAAGGTTGCAAAAATGTTACCTCCTCTCCTTTTGGTATTTCAAACACCTTGACGCCTTCAAGAACTTTTTTCTTAGCTCTATCTACTTTTGGCTTGGCAAATCTACTTGCAAGTTTTGCTAGCAGTTTGGAACTTGCTACCCCAACAGAAACATTCATGTTCATTTCAGATTCAACTTTTTTTACAATTAAATGTCCAATTTCGACTGAGGAGCCAAAAAGCTTGTGGGATCCTGTCACATCTAAGAAAGCTTCATCAAGGGCAACTGTTTCAACTAAAGGAGTAAATTGATAAAGTATCTTTCTGAACTCCTCACTGACTTCTGCATAACGTTCATAACGCCCAGAAATAAATACTCCATCTTTTAGAATGCGGGTGGCCTGAGTCATAGGCATTGCCGAGTGAACTCCGTAAACTCTTGCTTCATACGTACATGCTGCCACAACTCCACGTTTTGATAAGCCCCCAACAACTACTGGCTTGCCCTTTAGCTCTGGATTGTCCAACACCTCAATTTGAGCAAAAAAAGCATCCATATCGACGTGTAAAATATCCAAATTTAGTGCAACCTCACTTGTCTAAAACCTTCAAAGTATGAAGAAAAATCCTTCCTAGATGACTGAGACCTAACAAATCCATCAAGCCATTCGTCAGATTCGTTGACTTGAGATCGATGACATCGTAAAGCTTTTACTTTTGTGTCAACAAAATCTCCAATGTCTACCCAAAAGTCGGGCTCTAGCGTCCCTGACAAATATGCTTTCCCTACTCTATGTGGGCTTCCTTGGTCTTTGTGATATAAAGGCAGTGCAGCTTGAGGGGCAGCAGCATCCAATGCCGCAAACCCAACCGTCCTGTGATCTTTGTGGTTATAGTAGTCAGATCCAAAAAATACGGCTGTTGGGTCAGGGCAAATTAGACATTGGGGTTTGACGCTTCGTATAACCCCTACCAATCTTCTAGTCAAATTACTCAGGCTTCCAAGCGTATCTCCGTCTAAATTGCCGCTATCAAGGTTGCCATCCTCAAAACCTAGAAATGTTAGTGACTTAATACCAAGTATCTCACTAGACTCAAGAGCCTCTATTTTTCTGGTTTCAGCTACCTCCAACTCATTGGCAAATGGGTCTTGAGTTCCTTTGCCGCCGTTTGCACAAATAACCGCATGAACTTCGCATCCTTCATTTATCCACTTTGCAGCAGTCCCACCAAATGCAATCTCTAAGTCATCTGGATGAGCATAAACCGCTAGAGCACACTCTGGAAGGTCAAAATGATCACTCACTTTTGCTGTCCTTTTTAGCACGTGTTTTAGGAGAGGTATTCTTTTCCAGCAATTTTACCTCTCGCTCAAAGTCTTCAATACCAGCAAAATCCTTATAGACACTTGCAAAGCGCATATAACCTACTCCATCGAGATCTTTTAGACCTTCTAAAACCAAAATGCCTATAGACTCACTTCTAACTATTGGGCCTAGAGTTTGAACATTTTCTTCAATTGAGCTAATCAAATCTTCAATATCTTGCTCGTCTACGGGTCTGTTCTTTAGAGCTAGTTTTACTCCTCTTACAACCTTGTCTCTGTCGAAAGCATCTTTTTCGCCAGATCGCTTAACAACTAATACTGGACTTTGGAATCTTTCAAAGGTCGTAAATCGTTCACTGCACTCCTCACACTCACGCCTTCTCCTAATTGCGGAGAAGTCGTCTGTTGGGCGCGAGTCCAATACTCTAACTTTTTGGCTTCCACAAAATGGACACTTCACTATTTAAACGATACAGGCAAATAACCATAGTTGCATAATTCATTGCAGTTAAATCAATTTATTACTGTTGAAAAAAGAGAAACTATGCCAAATGGTCAATTCGCTACGACATTAAGTCAAACCAGTAATTTGATCAAAAACAACATTTGTCGCAAAATACTAAGGATTCGAGCGCATTAGCCATTGCAGCAAATTCAAGCGTATACGCCAAAACTAAAGAATCGTTAAAGATCTTTTCTTCCATTAGATAGTACAGTGTGATCCCAAAAATAACTGTTGAGTGCGTAACTACCTACTAATACTTTGA
This sequence comes from Actinomycetes bacterium, assembly GCA_021790815.1. Taxonomy (GTDB): domain Bacteria; phylum Actinomycetota; class Acidimicrobiia; order Acidimicrobiales; family JABEUL01; genus JAJYFT01. The sequence continues at coordinate 9,286 of JAJYFT010000049.1, read as the reverse complement.
TCAGTATATTATCGATAGATTTCTAGCAAACATTGCTTGGCTGCTTGACCAAATTATTTATTTTAAGATATTTCCAGGGGCATCTCGACACACTATCTCATGAACTGCTACTGCCTGATCATTGGAAATCACTGAATGAAACTGATTTCTATGGTGGCAGGACCTTAAGTTTAACCTCGAGTTTCTAGGTTTTTAAGTGCCGCAACACTTTGCAGCAGAAATTACGTACAATCACTACTGAATTGTTAGCAGCACAGAGCGGGCATCTTTTGAAGTTGGGTGATCGGGCCCGTACTCCGCATCTGAGAGTTCAATACATTCTCTTGCTAGATTGTTGGCGGCTTCTGAATCACCTAGATCGAGGAGTATCTTACACAGAATGCCCATATCCTTAAGAGCAGATGGAGATTCAGGCCCACAAAGTGCCTTTCTTCGATCAAATACCTCTTCTTGTAGAACTCGAGCTTCCTGTAAATCTCCACTTGCTCGAAAATTGACCGCCAAGTGGGACATCTGATTGAGCGTTGAAGGATCGTCAACCCCATGTTTCTGCTTGTGTAGCTCGAGATGACGTTCTAGAAGTGATCGTCTTTGATCGTACTCATTGAGTGCAAATAGCGTTCGTTGGAGGACAGTCATTGTTCTATGCGTGCAGTATGCATCCTCTCCATGTTCGGCTGTTGAAATACTCAGCACTTCTTCAAGCGATGCTCGCGCTCGCTTAAGTTCTCCGCTCTTGCGGTCGATGTCTGCCAATTCAATTTTTGCAAAAATGGTCGCTTTGCCATTAGGGCCATGAATACGCTCGCAGCCAATAACCACTTCTTCTGCGATCAGACGTGCTTCGCTAAAGGCATCTTTATTCGAGAGAACTTCGGCAAGATGGCTCATTGTATTGAAGGTTCTCTCGCTTTCGACACCTGAGACAGAGCGGTCAACTTCCAACATTTCTCTTAGAAGTGCAACGGCCTGGCGAGTTTTCCCAGCTCCATCTTGAACGAGGGCTAGGTTTTCCAAAAGCATCAAAGTGGATTCATCATGATCTCCACGTGTTTTTCGTGTCACTGCCAGGATCTCTTTAAATAGTTTTTCCGATCTTTTCCACATGTATCGATCTTTCTCAATAAGACCAAGAAGCTGCTTTACGGCCAGTGTTTCCGTGGCGTCAATGCCAAAGGATCGACGACTTATTTTCAAGGCTGACTCGGTAAGCCTCAATGCGGACGGTAGCGCGCCTATTCTTTTTTGGGTCTTAGCTAAATTAAATTTTGCTGTTCTTACAGATGTGTGATTTGGACCATTAGCAGCTTCAGTCACTTCGAGTATGTGTATTTGCATGTCCCTAGCTTTGATCAGATAGCCAGAATCCCGAAGGCTCAAGCCGAGCCAAGTCTCAGCATTCAGTGTTTGTAGATTATTATTGCCATAAAGTTTGTTTCGACCATTGATCCCTTCGCGGAGAAAAACACATGACCTTTCATGGTCTTTACTTTGGTTTAAAGCGATACCGAACCTTAGAATGGAGGCCACAGTATCAGGATGATCATCTCCTTGTAGGCGCCTGCGAGCCTCGACGACGTTCTCACGTAATCTCAAGGACTCTTCTATTTCGCCAATCTGCTTTAGGGCCGCGGATAAGTCCTCTGTAATCCACACCCTGTCAAGCTCCCCAGAATTTCCACGATCAGCTATATCCACAAGACCTGACTTTAATAATTCGATTGCTTCTAATCTTTCTCCCTGTGCAGCTAGAGTTGCAGCCAAAGAACGAAGCACTCTAATTGTTTGTAAATTACCTACTCCTTGCAACTTGCGACGATATTCCAGCACTTCACGGTAGTGACTTTGAGCCGTTGAAAAGTCTTTTGCGAGTGAAGCTTGTGACCCTAAATTTTCAATAGCGTTTAGAGTTGCGAGATTATCTAATCCAAATACGAGCCGACGAGACTCAACAGCTTGCTCATACAGGGAACGGGCTTCATCGACGAGACCTTCCTCTTCCAACCAATTCGCGTAGGCTTCTTTGAAGTTGATCAAATCTTTGCTCTTTGCGCCAAAGCGCGTTTGGCAGGCTTCAATTGTGTTTCCCAAAAGCTCCTTGGCTTCACGATGTTGGCCTTTTGACCATAACTTATACGCGTAAAATGCAGATGCGCGCAGCGCGATTTTTGAATTTCCTCCGAACTTGCGACGCAAACTATCAGCAGTATTTCGGAATATTTCGATTTCTTGATTCGCCATAGTCAGCTTTACAAATGAAGTCCACCAACTCCTGGCACTTTTTTCGCCTTCATATTTAAGTTTTTTGGAGAGGCGATATAAAGACCGTTGAAACTCGCTTAGGCTCGGATTACGCGGGAAGTGGACCAGATCGAAAAATGCCTCAGCTGAATGGGGAAACCATTTGCTTGAACCCTTTTGAGACGTTGCTGCAGTTAAGTAATGGTCGTCAACGGACCCACCAGATTCATTCAGTTTCTTCTCGTTTGGCTCAACCATCTCATACCAGCGTTTATATCAATTGTCTCTTGGGCACGATTTCTAAAAACAGAAAAATACCCACAATAGAGCTATTATTTTCATATCCTACCTCAGTAAAGTGGTCCGCGCTTACTGGCATCTCAATCTCTTCATTTTTAACTACATGCTCTCTCCATGCGACCTAATGTAATTCATTTAAATTAACTTTTCCACGTTGACATGAATTAGTGCAGGCTAATAAAACATTGCCTATACGCTAACGGTTTTTAATTTGTTGTTTTATGCCAACTTAAAGAGTAGTTGATTTCGTTAGTTCAAGAAGATCCATACCAATGTTCAAGATAGGTAAATGAATTGCTCATTGGCGTTGGGGTTAGCTGTCGTTAAGAAGCACTCGGACAAGAACAGTAGTGATTTTAGTTAAATCCTTTTTAAGTAAGAAATCTTGATCTCTAATAATTGAACACTTTGTGCAGGATTTGTAAGTCTCGTTTGCAACAACCAAATAATCTCTTTATACTAACAATGACCTTAACCAGAAAAGATTAGAGAGATCTGTAACATTGCAATCAATGTAATTTGCTGAAGCAAAGGCCATCTTCTACTTCAAAACTATCTTCTCGCCAGCTACGATATTTGGACTCTTTAACTCTGAAGCCATTAAATTTACTAACGGCCTGGGATCTTTATTTGGCTCAATCCTCTCGGCAATTGACCATAGAGTATCACCTGGCTGAACCGTTACAACTAGTGGATGGCTTGCACTTATCTGTGACGGAAGCGAAGAACTTGTAAACCAGTTAAAAGGATTCAAAAATATAACTACACCGCTTAGAACAATATAAAGCCCCACTTTTAAAAATAGATCTTCGAGCTTTACCCTTCGTGATCCCCTACTATATACTCGCTCTGAGGCTGAAATGCGCTTTATGAGCTTTTCATTGCTTGGAGCGCCTTTGTGCCGGATGGGTCTATAGGGTAAGTATTTCTGAAAGTTCCTCTCAGTGGAAACTTTCTTATAAATTACTTTATTTGGAGTCGTTATAATAATTGGTTCAGACACAACATAAAGATTGGGCGAACGGTATGAATCAGAATCTACATACGATTTAGTGCTCGATGAAGAACTAGACTTCACAGATGGTACTCTTGAGAAGCTACTATATGAAAACCTTCTATCTTGCAATGTGTCAAGGTATTTGTTAGACACAAAGGAGTCTCTCTTTAGTGCATTTGCCCCATCAAAATACTCTGAATCGTTAGCGGTTGGAAGTGGCCTTCTTCCTGTTCCGACTATCTTGTTATCTGGACCGTATTTCATTTTTTTCCTTTCATATTAAATCTCAACTCATTGCTACTATCTGAAAGCTTTAATTCTGAAAGCTTTAATTCTCAATCCTATAGTTACAATTCTAGCATTACTTCGAACACCTGTTCGCATTTTTTGCACAATTGCTACTATACTTGCTAGCTAAGACACAAATATTGCAAGAATGGAGAAAAATATCAAACATATGTTTGAAACTTTAGCGTGGATACTTTATACTGGTCTGAGCGTACAAATGTTCTAGTTCCCGCCTTTTACAGGTTTACTAGATCCACGAAAGGATTAGGTATGGTAAGCATTCTGACAAAAAAGAGATATGAGATATTGAATTTTATTTCCGACTTTTTAAATGAACATGGTTATCCGCCGTCCATTAGGGAGATCGCAAAAGCTGTAAACCTATCTTCTGCTTCGTCGGTACACGCTCATTTGAAGTTACTTTCTGATGAAGGATATATAGTAAAGGATCCGACTAAGCCACGTGCTTTAAAAATAAATTTAGATAAAGAGGGTTTAGACCTTAAAGACTCAAAAGCCCAAATGAACGAGCTTGAAATGGTTAGGGTGCCCGTTGTTGGAAATGTTGCTGCTGGAACTGGAGTGTTGGCTGAACAAAACATTGAGGACTATCTGAGTCTTCCCACTTCAGTTGTCGGACGAAATGAAACCTTCGGAGTTAAGGTTAGAGGCGACTCTATGATTGGAAAGGCAATCCTAGATGGAGACATCGTCATTGCGAAAGCTCAAAAAGATGCCGAGATTGGCGACATCGTCATTGCAGGAATAAATGAGGATGAAGCGACAGTTAAAATTTACTCGAGAGACAGAAACTTCGTCGTCCTCAAACCGGCAAATGAAAACTACGATCCTATATTCGTAGAAGATGATAAAGCCAACATCTTTGGAAAAGTTGTAGCAGTCATTAGAAGTCTGTAGGCATCAAACAGTAAGGCCGCTTTATTACTCTTGCAAAAACCAAAAAATTGGTTTCTTTCATTTGCGAAATTTTTACGTCTTTAATTTTTTGTACTTAACTTAATGATTTAAAATTTAGCACTAGTAGCTCTTAACTTAGTTTTGATATTGTAATTTTTTAGTTCTCAAGAAAACCAGCCAAAAACATCTACCACTAAATCGGTAGTCCCAATTGCGTTTTGAATTGATATCTGTCCGTTCCCTAGAAGATCTATACATTCATTTGAAACTACTTCATTTGGCCCGCTCCAATTAACATCTGAAGTGTATGGGACTGTTGAACCTTGTGGCCAAACCGTAAAATAGCTCCAACTTGAGGTATTTACGGCTGTGACATTTAGAACAACTGCGATAGGAGGGGTGCTACTAACTAGTGATGGTACCCCATCATTTTGGGTCCCTTGTCCAGCAACAGTAACACTAACCGGCAAAGCTGCGCCGAGAGTGTTTCCACTTAGCTGGTAAGGGTAACCAGGTCTTGTATCTGCAATTCTAATTGGATCAATTGCGTTAAAGTACCCGCCTGTGTCACTTGAAACCGTCCCGTCATCATACCATCCGACCACATCAACAACAAGGTCAGCTGAACCCACTGCATTGTACACCGACACGCTTCCAGATGACGAAAGTTTTGCTATTACTCTATTAGCTACGGTCTGCCCACTCGACCAGTTCAGATCTGAGGCAACCGGCGAGCTACCTCCACCTGGCCAAACAGTAAAGTACCCTCCATTTGCTGTTGTGTTGGTTGCAGTTACTTCAAGTACCACTGCCTCAACTCCGCTCAGTGGCACTCCGCCATAACCCTCAACTTGAAATGTGTCCGTTCCTCCTTGATTGAGTGTCATTCCTGGGTCTTGATACTTGCCACTACTGTCACGTGTATCAACCAGCCTGGCAGGCTGAATCGCGGTATATCCCCCTGCGTTTGAAAAAGTTGAATTAGGTGCGTAGTAGCCCTGCAGATCGACTATTACGTCACAACTTCCCATCGGTCCATTAGTGATGGAAATGGTCCCCGAAGAACTTAGTTGAACTGTTACCAGTGCAGCAACAGTTTCGTTCTGAGACCAGTTCAGATTTGATACCGGCGGCAAGGATCCGCCCGGGTATACAGTGAGGTAACCACCGTATGACGTCGTATTAGTTGCAGTTACAATAAATACTGCTGCAGTTGCTGACGATGGAACACCGTCCATATTTGTCACATTTACTTGTATTGTCCCATTTGGTTGCAGCATACTACCCTGATCTTCATATCCACTATTGACCCTAGTATCAGCGAGCCTAAAAGGAGTTACGGGATGGTAGGGCACACCAGAGAGATAATGGAACTTATCTGCTGCAACGGTTGGTGATGTAGTCGAGTTAACAACCGTTACATCCACTGACTGTGCGACTGAGCTAACTGGTGAATATGCAATTACCTCACTATCACTTTGTACCGTAACACTTATAGCAGATACGGACCCAAAGTTAACTCTGCTTGCACCTAGAAAACCTGATCCATAGATCTCAACTGGAGTGTTCCCGCTTAGTGGCCCACTTGAAGGTGATACTGCTAGTACTTCTAGGGTTGGAGACGATGTTGGGACGACTGGAGATGAAGCAGTCGAAGGAGAACTCAAACCAGCTCCATTTTCTGCTGCTACTACAAAAGTATACGTGTCACCGTTTACAAGACCGGTAACTACACCATATGGATTAGGGGGATTGCCAGTAATAACCACTGGGGTTCCAGCAGTTGATCCAAGATAAGGGGTTATTACATACCCTGTAATAGGTCCTACACCAGTTACAGTAGGAGGTGAAAAAGATACCAACACAGATGAGTTGCCAGCTGTTGCGGTAACTCCAGTCGGCGGCGAAGGGACGTTTCCATATGTAATGAGATCATTAGGCACTACTGCGCTCTCCCCACCTAACGTTACAACTCTCACATCATATGACCCAGCGGCATTTGGAGGAATAACAACTTGAATTTCGGTACTCGAAACCTGAGTAATACTCGTTACAGCAGTGCTGCCAAAAAAGACCTCTACGGCATTCGACAGATTTGAGCCAGAAATCGTTTCAGTTGAACCCCCAGTCGTAATTGAACTACTTAAACTAAGACCAGTAACATCTGGAGAAGGCGTCATGTTGCTTAAAACATCGCTCCATGTATAGGTGTAGAAATAGCTTGTTCCCGAAGTATCACCAACAAATATTTCAGCATAACTTGGACTGTAGACAGTTCCGTTTACTGGTTGAGGAGAAAGTGAGGTGCCCGCACCCATTGTACAGGGATTGCAATCATAGCTTTGGAGAATATTGTCTCTATGTCCCCAACAACCACTAGTGTTCGTTGCAGTACAGTCACCGTTAAATCCGCCTTGTCCATCTTGGTACATCCAGGCATAGTTCACTCCAAGTACGCTATTAATTCCACCCGCCCAGTTTGATCCAGAGAGAGTAAAATTATAGCCGTTAGGAAGAATTGGATCTGTTGAATCATTTGCACCCGTTTGAGCTGAACTATTAAGCTGTGACGTCATGCCAACAATTGGTGGTAAACCTCTATCTACCCTTTCAGAGTTAGCAATTACAAAAAGCTCCTGGGCGGGTGTTAACGAAAGGTAGTTTGTGGGTAGTTTCATAGGTGCCACACCTTCTTGCGCTCTTGCGTTGTCGACAGCCAAAATTGTTTGAATAAGACAGGCAGTGGTAACGTCAATAACATTACCGGTGGAGCAATCTGGTGAAACGTAAAAATCAGGATTTGGCGCTATATTCGCTGGCGGATTATTTGGCGGCAGTATTCCAGTTGCTTCGACCTTCTGTGCAAAACCTGAAAACGTTGTAACTAAAATAATTATGACAGCCAGGCTAAAGACTGTACCTCTAAAAATTGACTTTATCAACCCATAAAACTTCATGTGTTTGCTTTCTCCTCAAGAATTACTGATATAAATCTTATCGGCAAATGAAAGCCTTAGACTTAATTAGGGCTTACACTTTTGAATTATTTTTAAGCCGCGGTGGAAATCCTGTGTGAAAACAAAAATTAATGGTGGATAAGTAAATAAATATAGGGGATTTATTGAGGAGAACCTCTGGATTTCTTAAAATCTATTGACTTCCAACTTTGATAGGAGCATAGTAGTAAATGTTCTGAAGAACAAAGTACCACCTTGGTAGTAGATGCGATTAGTGTTCACACACTTTTTGCTAGCTATCAAAAAGTGAGCTAAGTAATTCAGTCGTTCTTTAGTACTAATCTTTCGGGATTAGTAAGGTGGAGTATCCCCCCGCCGGGATGCAAAACATTTTAAAGGACAAGTTGCTCAGACTCCGAGAAGTTTGCGAGGCGCAAGCCAACCGGCTACTCGGGGTCTTTGCGCGTATAGACCAACTGTTAATCCAGTGAACCTTTATAAACTCAAATTTCGCAATTCAAGTAGTTTTCCATGTACATTTGTAAAACATTATGGTTGCACGGCTATTTATAGTTAGTTAGCCCGAGAAACCCTACTGCCATAGCAATGACGCCGCCAACTAAGTACCATGTTGAAGGACTAGCTGGAAGAACATGTGCAATATAGTTAACAACTATAGCAACCATGCCCAAAACTATAAGTCCTATTAGAACTACCGCCATCCAAACAGGGCTAGATTGCGCATTCTTCGGAATTGGAGCAGTGTATCTACCCGACTCAACTGGTGTTTTTTCCTCCCTAGGATGATGTCTTCCTCCTTGAGGACCCTTTTTGCTTTTATTATTTGCCACTGCATTGAGATTAGTATTTTTTTAAATGCTATGTTTACAATTTAAACTAAAATTTAATAAAAATGACCTTTACCAAGCTAATTTAGCTAGATCTAACTTGAACTTTATTTTCAAAACTATATATAACACTTTTAATTTCAAGGAGTTTTGGTAAATTTAAACACTTGCCAGCCTGACACATCTTTGACAAACAGTCACTAAGCAGTTAAAAAGCTTCGCGTCATTCTTTGGTAGCATCAATGATATGTCGGATCTCAAGATTTTGATCGTTGATAATTACGACTCTTTCACTTATAACCTCGTTCAGTACTTTGGTGAATTTGGCTGTGAAGTTGTGGTTTTTAGAAATGACGCAATTTCAGCAAAAGAAGCGCTAGCGATGAAGCCTAATGTAGTAGTTATCTCTCCTGGACCGAAACGGCCTGAAGATGCAGGAGTTTCTATTGACGTCATTCAACTTTTAGGGATAGAAAATGGAATTCCACTTCTTGGAGTATGTCTCGGGCACCAGTGTATTGGACACATTTTTGGAGCAAATATCACTAAGGCTCCTCGAATAATGCATGGGAAGATTTCCTTAGTAAATCACGATAATTCTGGTATTTTTGAAGGTTTGAATAATCCTTTCGAGGCAACAAGATACCATTCTCTAATCGTCGACGAATCTTCGCTAAGTGGTGACATAGTTGTAAATGCCAGAACAGAAGATAATGTAGTAATGGGCATACGACACA
>JAJYFT010000152.1 GCA_021790815.1 Actinomycetes bacterium | reverse complement strand
ATTTCTCAGCATCATACGGGTGCGTTGGTTGACCTGTTTCGATCATTACGTAGTTTGACGCATCAACTAAATTGTTTAAAGGTCTCATCCCTGCTAACGTTAGCCTTCTTTTGACTATTTCACTAGATTCCCCAACCGATATACTTGGTACCTCAAGAGCAAAGAATCTATCACAAAGTTCTGGCGACTCAATTGAAACCTGAACACCCGACGAAGGTAGAGATTTAGTCTCAAAGTAGCTAAATTCAAAAGGCAGTTTTAAACTAGCACTTAGGTCCCTAGCAATCCCAACCATACTCAATGCATCTGGCCTATTTGTCTCAATCTCAAGATCAAATATGGTCTCGTTTGTAATGTTCAAGGCTTCAGCTATAGGCTGACCCAGTCGATAGCTTTCATCAAGAATCATTAGTCCTAAAGAGTCACTTCCAAGCCCTAATTCTGTTGTTGAACATAACATTCCATTAGACATAACACCCTTCATTTTGCGAGCGCCTATCTTCATTCCATTCGGAAGTTCTGCACCAACTTTGGCAAATGGAACGAAATCCCCCTCTTTAAAATTCCACGCTCCACATATAACTTCTACCGTGTCATCTCCGTCATCTACTGTAATAAGCCTAATTTTGTCAGCACCTTTTATCGCCTTAATATCAAGCACCTTAGATACAACAACGTTTTCAAGGCCTTTGCCATGTTCCTCAATGCCCTCGACAATTAACCCTAGGTTATTGAAGGTAGTAGCTAAATCTTGAACGCTCATTTCTAGAGGGACAAACTCTTTTAACCAAGAAAGTACAGTACGCATTATTATCCTTTTAAAACTGTGAGAGAAAGCGAAAGTCGTGCTCTGCTAGCTGTCTCATATCTGGCAGTGAATGTTTCATTTGAGCCAACCTGTCAATACCAAAGCCAAACGCAAATCCACTGTATTCTTCTGGATCAATTCCTACGGCTTCAAATACATTTGGATCGACCATTCCTGCTCCTCCCAGTTCAATCCAACCTGTATTCGAACAAGTTCTGCACCCTTTCCCCCTACAAATCGTACAAGTAATCTCGAATTCAGCTGAAGGTTCGGTAAACGGAAAGAATGCGGGTCGCAGCCTCGAATTAATGTCTTCTCCAAAATATGCCTTTGTGAAAGTATCTATAGTCCCTGCCAAGTGAGAAAAGGTTATTCCCTTGTCGACGACTAGACCTTCAATCTGATGAAAAGTCGCAAGATGCCTAGCGTCTGGCGTATCTCGTCTATAGCATCTGCCAGGCATAACTGAATATATAGGAAGACTTTTCGCCTGCATAACCCTGATCTGGACCGGACTGGTGTGGGTTCTCAATAACTGTGTCTCTGGAACTTGAGTGTCTAAATAGAAAGTATCCCACATTCCTCTCGCCGGATGACTTGGAGGGATGTTGAGAGCTTCGAAATTATGCCAATCCGTTTCAATTTCAGGCCCCTCTTCAATAGAAAACCCCATCCTTAAGAAGGTATCCTCAAGTATTAAGGTGGTTTGAGACACCAAGTGCATATGCCCGACAAGCCCTGGGTTAATAGTTGAAATCTGGGCGAGACCAACTGTTAAATCTTCGAACCCGCCATCAAATGTATTTATTGACGTTCTAAGTGCTTCGATTTTTTCTTCTATTTCTGCCTTAACACTTTGGAATGCTTCATTTAATTGTTTTCCAATAGTTGGGCGAAGGTCAGGGGTAACATTTCTAAGTTCAGTCTTTAAATTTGTCAGGCTGCCTTTCTTCCCAATGAATTGAGAAAGAAGGTCGTCTAAATCGGTCAAACTATCAGCCAAAGCAACCTTATTATGTGCATCAACTTTAATATTTTCTATCATTTGATTTAAGTTTTCTGTCATAAATCCTTCAAATTCTCTCTAAAAGCTTCGAGTATTTCTTTGCCTATTTGCCTCATATCCCAGAATAGCCGTAGCGGCAGCAACGTTTAACGATTCAACTGCACGATGAATTTGAATTGTGACAAATTCATCCAACTGATTTTGCAAATCCCCGTTGAGGCCGTGTGACTCGCTTCCCATGAATATCGCAATTTTCCCCGTTAAATCTGCTTTACTTGGTTCTACACCTCCTTTTGGCAGAGCACCAATTGTTCTAAATTTAGCCTGTTTTAGGAGTTTTAGAGATTCAAAGTCATTTTTTATTTCAACGATATTCATGCCCCAGTGGCTTCCTTCGCCAGCTCTGACTACTTTTGGACTCCATAGATCGACACAGTTTCCTAATAACATAACGCTTTCAACGCCCATTGCTCTTAGTGACCTAAGACAAGTACCTAAATTACCTGGATCATTTATGCCGCAAAGCACAAATACTAAATCGGAGAGCTCGACACTACTAAAATCACATTCTGGCTTCGTTTCAACTAAAGCTATAACACCCGAAGTAGTTTTTGTCGAAGAAAATTTTTCAAGCAGTTCAAGTTTTACAAATTTAACTTCGACCTTAGACCTTTTTGCCTTGTCAACGGTCTCTGGAGAGGGTCTACTCTCATCAATAAATATCAACTTTACCGTGCAACTACTGTCAAGAAGTTGACCAACGAGTTTTGCTCCTTCAGCTAGTGTCTGGGAGTAAATTCGCCTATCCTCTTTAGACCGGGCGAGTGCTCTTAATCTCTTTATCTCACTATTGCTAATGACAAGAGTTTTAACCGTTAGTTCTCACTTTTGTGAGCATTGTCAGCTTCCTCGCATATCGCCTTGAAAGTTTCTGGATCCCTAACTGCCATATCCGCCAAAATCTTTCTGTCAAGTTCAACTTCTGCAATTTTAAGTCCAGATATCAGTCGATTATATGTAATACCGTTCTGTCGTGCGGCCGCATTAATCCTTTGAATCCAAAGTTTTCTCATGTCGCGTTTTCGTGTTCTACGATCTCTGTATGCATACTGCAAAGAGTGCATAACTTGCTCATTTGCAGCCCTAAATGACCTACTTTTATTCCCGTAATACCCTTCAGCAAGTTCTAATATCGCACGATGATGCTTTTTTGCATGTACTGATCTTTTTACTCTAGCCATATCTATCCTTTCTCTATAATTTACAGCTCTGCTTTAACCTAATTTCGATATAACCTTACATACCTAAAAGTCGTTTTATCTGCTTGACATCAGCAGATGAAACATTAACTTCTTGTCCTAATCGCCTAGTACGGTTGCTTGACTTCTTTTCTAATAGGTGCGACCTCATTGCCTGACGTCGACGTAGTTTCTTTGTGCCAGTGACCTTAAATCTCTTTTGTGCGCCCTTATCAGTTTTCATTTTTGGCATAACATTATCCTTTTCTCATTCATATGATTTTTGCGTTTACTTGGCAGTCAATTAATTATTAACTTACCTATTTTGCGATCTCAGTTTTCGTTTCTTCTGTATCGACTTCTTGTGCGTTATCTCTTTCAGCGTTATTGCTTAAAACTTTGCTAATACCAACTTTGCTATCGTCACCCTTATTGTCGTCACCCTTGTTATTGCTAATCTTGCCATTCACACCTTCATTTACTTCACCTTTTTTTGGTCCTTGACCTTTTTTATAAGGAGCTAAAACCATCAACATATTGCGTCCTTCAAGTTTTGGTTCAACCTCAACTTTCCCAACGTGTTCAACCTGTTCAGCAACTTTGTCTAAAATCCTCTTGCCTAATTCAGGATGGTAAATCTCTCTAGAACGAAACATGATAGTGAGTTTCACTTTGTGACCTTGGGAAAGAAATTTCGAGACTTGCTTGGTTTTGGTGTCAAAATCACCTCCACCAATCATTGGCCGATATTTCATCTCCTTTATAGCATTGCTTACAGACTTTCGGCGTGACTCCCTTGCCTTTTGACCAGCATCAAACTTGAACTTTCCGTAGTCCATAATTCGACAAACAGGAGGAGTTTCATTTGGAGCAACTTCAACCAAATCCAATTCAAACTCTCTCGCCATAGAAAGAGCTTTGTCTATAGAAATGATTCC
>JAJYFT010000048.1 GCA_021790815.1 Actinomycetes bacterium | reverse complement strand
GACTGGAGATATCGTGCATCTCTATACAGACCCAACTCGTTAATTTAAAATTTTAGAAAATATAATTAAAGTAGTACAGCTGAAACAGTTCAGTTGAAACAGTTCAGTTGAAACAGTTCAGTTGAAATTACCGATTTAAATATTGCTGTAAATCTTTTTTCTTTCATTATTCATTACAAACACATCAAATGAAATCTAATTTTAAACATAAAATAAAAATGACTGGTAGAGTTGACTTACTATGAATATTCTTGTGACTGGAGCTGCAGGTTTTATTGGTTCAAATTTTGTGAAATATTGGGTAGAAAAATACCCTTCTGATCATGTTGTGGGTTTGGACCTACTGACTTATGCAGGGAATTTGCCAAATCTTGACGACGTTATCGAAAGGATTGATTTTTATCAGGCAGATATAGGTGATACTGATAAATGTGAAGAGATATTAGCTCATCACAGTATTGATGTCATTGTGAATTTTGCGGCTGAATCACACAACAGCCTCGCAATCATTGACCCAGGTCGTTTTTTTAGGACTAATGTGCTTGGCACGCAGGGACTTTTAGAAGCTGCCCGAAAAGTTGGAGTCAGTAGATTTCACCATATTTCAACTTGTGAAGTTTATGGTGATTTGGACCTTGATTCAAATGAAATGTTTGACGAAACGTCCCCTTACAGGCCAAGAACTCCTTATAACGCGGCTAAGGCAGGTGGTGATCATGCTGTTAGGGCATATGGAGAGACGTTTGGAGTCCCAATCACTATTACAAACTGCGCTAACAACTATGGGCCTTATCAGTTTCCAGAAAAGGTAATACCTGTTTTTGCAACAAAAGCAATGGATGACATAGAAATTCCTCTCTATAAATCAACTGAGAATAGGAGAGAATGGATACACGTAATTGATCACTGTACTGCAATTGATCTCGTTCTAATGAAGGGCAGAGTGGGCCAGACATACCATGTTGGAACTGGGAGAGAAGCCTCAATTACTGAAATTGCTGACCGGGTTCTCGATGCTCTATCCAAACCTGAAACGCTCAAGACAATAGTTCCAGATAGGCCAGGTCATGATCGAAGGTACCTCCTTGATTCATCAAAAATTAGGCGTGAACTAGGTTGGGAACCAAAAATATCTTTCGAGAAAGGTCTTAAAGAAACTGTGCTGTGGTATGCAAACAACAGGGACTGGTGGACGCCATTATTAGGTAGAGCTCCGGTAAAAGAAGAAAGTGCTTGGAGCAATTCGAAGTCCTAAAAGTTTTTAGGTATTGAGGTCTGAATTAACTATGGGAAAGCTTAAAATTTTAGTTACCGGGTCTAAAGGTCAGTTAGGTAATGACTTGATGGCGTATTTGAGTGGTTCAAAGCCTCAAGGATCGGATGAGAAACCTGGGTTCAATAGTGACATATTTGATCCGTTAGGGGTTGACATAGATTCGGTCGACATAACTAATCGGGATGCAGTACTTGAGTTGTTTGATCAGTTTAGGCCTAACGTAGTTATTCATGGAGCTGCTTTTACGGCAGTTGACAGGTGTGAAAGTGAAGTTGATCTAGCTTTTGCGGCAAACGCAATTGGTACTCGAAATATTGTAGAAGGCGCTAGAAGTCAAAATTGTCACGTCCTGTACGTTTCGACAGATTACGTCTTTGATGGCACTAAAAGTTCTGCCTACAATGAATGGGATTCTCCAAACCCTCTTTCACAGTACGGAAAATCGAAGTTGGCTGGAGAGAAGGAAGTCGGGGTAAACTCTACTATCGTCAGAACATCATGGGTCTGTGGGTACAACGGAAGTAATATGGTTAAGACCGTTTTGAAGCTTTTAAAAAGTGGTACTTCATTAAGCTTTGTTGATGACCAGCACGGTTGTCCAACCTTTACGGCAGATCTTTCTAAGAGGCTGATTGAACTTGCGCTTTCTAAGCGCCCTGGGATATTTCACGCTTCTAATCAAGGGCCCACAACATGGTTTGATTTCGCTCGTCAGATTGCACAAACATATGGATACGATAAAGATCGCATTGAACCTATTAGCACAGAAGAGTTAGTCCCTAAAAGACCAGCGCCTAGGCCGATGAACTCAGTCTTGGATAATATGGCTTTTAGGCTGTCTAATATCGATCCTATGAACATGTGGGAAGACTCGTTAAGCAGATTGATTGCTGACTTTAAAAAGAATAACGTTGAGTTCTGAGCTAGTTTTAGGTGTAATTGTAGACTATGGTGCTGGTAATTTTCTCAAGGAGGCTGTTAGCTCACTTGAGGCTTGCCGAGTTGCAAAAATAATTGTTGTAGATAACGGATTTAGCGAAGGCGTGAAACCGTCTTCAGAAGATGTTCTAGATCTTAAGGATCAAAAAACTGGTATTCCAATCGAAATTTTGACTCCAGAATCCAACCGCGGACTAGGAGCTGGAGTTAACCTCGCCGTAATGAGCGAAAGAAGTTTTGGTACATTAGATCAAAGATACAAGTATCTCCTGATTTGCAACCCAGACGTTCAAGCATCAGAAAGTAGTGTTAATAAACTTGTTGAAATTCTCGAAAGTGACAAAGCAGTAGGGGTAGTTGGGCCCGTAATTAGAGAGGTGGATGGGCAAATCTATCCTTCGGCTCGAAGTTTTCCAAGTGTGTTTGACGCTGCAGGGCACGCAATATTTGGGAGAATTTGGGAAAACAATCCTTTTACTCGCAGATACCATTTAATAACAACCGAAAAAATTAATCGGAAGGGCACGTTAACGGAAAATTCAGAAGAAAAACCCAATCATAAAGCCCAGCTTGCTTATCCCGACTGGGTCTCGGGAGCTTTTATGATATTAAGACTCGATGTATTTTTAGAAGTAGGTGGTTTTGACGAAAGATTCTTTCTCTATCTTGAAGATGTTGACCTCTGTTACAAATTAAAAGAGCTTGGATATAAGAGCTGCTACGTGAGAGGTTCAGAGGTAGTTCACGCAGGTGGATCAACTACTAAAAATGTTGAGATAAAGTCAATAATCGCTCACCATGTTTCTGCATTTAGATTTGAAAAAAAACATTCTCGGGGAGCACGTAGACTTTTGTTAGGTTTTTCGTTTTTGCTCCTTGGTGCTAGGTGCCTAGTATTGGTCACGTTTTCAAAAATTAAAAGTAGGTGAATCCGGAGTAACCTAACTTTCTGTCTTGTACTTGGGATGAACTACGGATCTTAAAAGTGCGGTTGCTATTCCAGAAGCGACGACTACAAGTAGGCCTGCACGCAAGGTGCTTGCGGAAGACACTTCTCCGACTAGTGCAGGTCCAAGTAGAAGGCCGACGTAACCACCAGCAGTAATTGCAGAAAGCGATAGTTCAGGATGGACAGTTGCCCGGTTAGAGTCAGCGATTATAAGTGGCCAACAAAGGGAAATAGATAGAGTTGCTATTCCAAGCCCAAATATAGATATAAGTGTGTTAATTCCAGAAATTTCAAGGAGTATCCCAATAGCTGCACCGGAAGAACCAATAATTGTGAACCGCCGAGCCGATAAAGATTTCAGTAAAGTCGGACCAGAAAATCTTAAGAGTGATGCAAGTACTTGACCGACTATAACACCAATACTTGCGACAACAACGTTCATTTTTAAAGTTGTTCTTGCAAATAGTATTCCCCAGTTTCCAACTGAGCCTTCAACAAGAGTGGATGCTGCTAGCACGAATGCCATTCCTAAAAGGTGTTCTTTTTTAAGAATCTTTAGTGAAAGAAAATGACCTTTGTGCACGGGTGTCTTTGGCCTATCCTCATTCGCTTGAACTTTGGATGTACCTTTTTTAGTTTCAACATCCTCACCGACAGAATTATTTGTAAAAGCGAGTTTAAATCTTTTGTTTGGGAGAATAGCGCAAATGATTAGCAATGTTGATTCTAAGGTTCCAACCACTCTAAAAGAACTATTTGTAAAGAGAAGAAGTGAAGCGAAAAGTGATCCAGAGGCGAAAAAAATGTTGTAAACACCATGAAACCGAAGTAGCTTGCCAGGTGACTTAGAGAGCAATTTTGCAGCTTCGATATTAAGTGAGACATCTACTAGCCCTGTGCCGATGGAAGCTAAAATAATTAATACTGCAAAGATAATGGGCAGATGTACGTTGACAGCAAGGAAAAAGAAAATTCCCCACAAGAAGAGTGCAAATCTTAAAACAACTGGAATTCCAAACCTAATTAAGTGTTTCCCGACGGTTAAGTTCACAATAACTGAGCCTAAGACTCCAAATGCTAAAATTATTCCAAGGTTCCCATCACTTAGATGAAATGACAGTTTAATATTTGTTATTATGACTGACCAGGCACCTGAAGTAATGCCCATCATCATCATTGATCCAACTATCAGAGGCGTAAGTTTTTTCACACGCAAAGGTGACCAGTAGCTAAAGTGAACGCTTGTTTGTAAATGAATCTCTGGAACACGGGATTATGGGACACGGGATTATGGGACATGGGATTATGGGATAGGCAAATTTGATACAAACAAATCGCAGGTAAATGGTTGCACTTATATAAATTTCTGGTAAATGGTTGCGAAAAACAAGTTAAAATAGACATTTATGTGTTATCTCTTAGTCTAAAGGATAACTGGTTCTTATTTTTTGCGTTAGAATTATGCAGTTAGAATTGTGATTTGTGGCTTTAATAATCCACAATGAATGTTGTTGATACAAAACTATTAGGAAAGCTTGAAATGGCACGTGGATCTTTAGGAAAAAAAGTTGCAAGAGCGGCGGCTACAGGTGGAGGTAGAACGTACAAAGGTGCGCGCCCTTGGGGATTCTACTCGGTGGTTGGTGTATTAAGCATTTTAGGAATTGTGGGTATAATCTATAGTAGATCCGAAATGATTCAAAAGGCCGTGAATGCTACGTCAACTTCAACTATTCCAGCATCTGCGCAACCTATCCAGGGGGTGAATTGGAAAGAAGCAATAGGATTTGACATATGTGGAAAATTCGAGCCGAATCTTCCAGCGAGTCCTAATGCGACGACTATAGGAATTACTGCAAATGGGCTGGGCCTTATAACGATATCACCAAAGTCCAAAGCTGAAGAGGGGAAAAATGCAACTTTAGGATACTTCGTTTCTCACTATCCCGGCTTAAGTCTCACTTCTTCTTCCATTACCTATCCTGGTGTTGGAACATATAAAAATGGTGTTGCATGTAGTGGCAGTAAGACTCCTAGTTATGTACAAGTAGTATCCTTCTCGAGTATTTTGGATAAAAAGGGCAGTGTTATTGCAAACCCGACATCTTTAAAACTTGTTAATAGTGGCCTAATTACCGTGGGTTTCGTACCAAAAGGAACTCAAATTAGTCAACCACCTTCAGCAAGTCAGTTAGAGGTTGCTACTCCACCGAGTTCAACAACAACTGTTCCTAGTCTTTCAACATCACCTAGTACCCTTCCAATAAATAACACATCGACTAGTGCAACAATTAGCTCGCCAAATTCTAGTGTGGCTAGTGTAACGACCACGACATCGAAAACAGGCAGTACAAGTACAACGAGTTCTAACTCATCAAAGGGGTAGAGTGGATCGTTTGCTATGATGCTCGATCATAGGGATGCATTTAAGGAAATATAGCGTGACAAAAAGGTCAGTAAAATTATGAAAGCTGTGATTCTTGTAGGGGGAGAGGGCACTAGACTGCGTCCACTAACGTATAAAATACCAAAGCAGATGATTAGGATCGCAGGAACTACCATGATTGAGAGAGTTCTCAGAAATCTTAAAAACTCAGGCATTTATGAGGCTGTACTATCTTTAGGCTATAAGCCAGATGCATTTTTAAAGGCATTTCCTGAATCTAGAGCACAAGGAGTTTCACTAACCTATGTTGTAGAAGATAGCCCACTTGACACTGCGGGTGCGATTCGGTATGCGGCCACGAATGCTGGGATTAAAGAAACTTTTGTGGTTTTAAATGGAGATGTCCTTACCGACTTAAATCTGAGTGAGGTAATTAAATTTCATGAAAGTTCAAAAGCTCGAGGAACTATAGCACTTACCCCAGTTGAAGACCCAAGCAGGTTTGGAGTTGTGCCAACTACAGAAGATGGGAAAGTTATTAATTTTATTGAAAAACCAAGAGCCGAAGATGCCCCTACTAATTATATAAATGCTGGTACGTATGTGTTCGAGCCAGAGGTAATTGGGATGATTGATGATGGCAGGAGAGTATCAATTGAAAGAGAAACATTTCCTGAAATGGTCAAGGAAGGGTCTTTATTTGCCTACAAGTCAGATGATTATTGGTTAGACACTGGCACTCATGAGAGTCTTTTAAAAGCTTCATTTGATGTCCTCACAGTGAGAAAAGATAGATTTGTTGAGAATGCGACGGAGGCTAGTCCAACGATATTTTTAGGTAAAGGAGTTTCTGTGAGTTCTTCTTCAGTGCTGCTAAAAGAGATTTTAGTTTTAGCTAACTCAGAAATTGAGGATAATGTGAAACTCGATAAGGCTATTGTCCATGAAAACTCTATAGTTGGCATGGACTGTGTGATACGAAATTCAATACTTTATGAAAATGTAAGGGTTGGGAAGAAGTCGACGGTCGTAAACTCTATAGTTGCTGATGACGTTGAAATTGGCGACGAAGCTGTGCTAGAAAATACGGTAATCGGCAGAGGCGAAAGAATTGAGGCTGGCAGCAGATTATCTGGAGCAAGGATTCCGTCATGAAGGCAATGGTTACTGGTGGGGCTGGTTTCATTGGCTCGAATTTGGTTGACCGCCTTTTAGCCGAAGGATGGGATGTATCAGCAGTCGACAATTTGAGCAATGGATCACTTTCAAATTTAGATGAAGCAAGATCTAATTCTGAAAAAAAACTGAAGTTCTATAATCTTGACGTTAGAGACCCATCAATTGAATTTTTGATTGAAAAAGAGAGTCCAGAGGTAATCTTTCATCTAGCAGCTCAAGCCGACGTTAGAGTTTCTGTCAAAGATCCAGTATTTGATGGCGAAGTTAATGTACTAGGGACAATTCATGTGCTTGAGGGTGCTCGCAAAGTTAAGAGCCCACCGCGGATTGTATTTGCTGCAAGCGGTGGCACTCTATATGGCGATCCAGATGAATCTTTACTGCCGTTAAACGAGTCAGTACCACAGGTGCCACTTTCCCCATATGGAGTTTCAAAAAAGTCAGCAATTGACTATCTTGCTTGCTACCGAGAACTTCACGGAATTGAGTTTGTTGCACTGGCTCTTGCAAATGTCTATGGACCAAGGCAAGATCCACATGGTGAAGCTGGAGTCGTTGCTATATTTGCTGAACTCATGCTGAAGGGTGAGAGTCCAAAGATTTTTGGAACTGGTGAGCAAACTAGAGACTTTGTATTTGTTGACGATGTCGTTGATGCTTTCTACAAAAGTTCAACTCGCGGAGGGGGATTAGTGATTAACATCGGAACGAAAATTGAAACTAGTGTAAACCAGTTGTTTGAACTTATGGCTGAGTCTGTTGGTAAAAATATTAAACCAAACTATCAGCCCAAAAGACTTGGTGAGCTTTTTAGGAATACCCTAGACAACACAAGAGCGCAAATGCAGCTTGGTTGGTCTCCATTTACCTCATTAGCAGATGGATTGTCGAGAACTATAGAGTCGATAGCAAGATGATTCTTGTGCTAGCAGGAGGTGTTGGCGCTGCAAAGTATCTTGCTGGATTAAAACGAGCCGTTGATGAGGCCGATATTACTGTAATATCTAATACCGGTGATGACGCGTTGATTCACTCTCTACATGTCTCTCCAGATATTGATAGCGTTATCTATACCTTAGGTAACATTTCAAACCCAGAAACTGGTTGGGGGATTAAAGATGACACTTGGAATGTCATGAATGCTTTAAACCGCCTGGGAGGAGACAGTTGGTTTAATCTAGGTGATAAAGACATTGCAACCCATTTCTACCGAACCGACCGGCTGAATGCTGGTGCAACACTGAGTGAAGTAACTTCAGAATTGGCGCTTTGTTATAACGTAAAAGCAACTATCATTCCGATGAGCGATTCGAAGGTTTCAACAAAAATTATCACTGCTGAAGATGGAGAACTTGATTTTCAAGACTATTTTGTAAAGTATAAGACTAAGAAAGCTGTAACAGACATCGTTTATTCAGGTTCTGAGTTTGCCGCTCCTATAAAAGATGTAGATAAGTTATTTGATCAAGCGAGCGCAATAGTAATAGCTCCAAGTAATCCTTTTCTGTCAATCGGCCCCATTCTTGCAATTTTGCCCTATAAAAAACTTCTAGAAAAAAGGCGAGATAAAGTAATTTGTATATCGCCAATTGTTGGAGGGAGATCACTTAAAGGTCCTCTCAAAGACATTATGTGCTCACTAGGAATTGAGCCAACCGTATTTTCAATAGCTAAGTATTATGAGTCATTAGCTTCAAAGATAGTTATCGATTTCCGAGACGAATCGTATGTCGGCAACATAAAATCTTTATCAATGACTCCAATTCTTTGTGACAGCGTTATGACGGATGCCCAAAAGGCCGAAGGTCTAGCTAGAATCTCCATTGAAGGTATTCTGTGACGAGACAAAGTACGGGATCTATTTCAATTTTACCTGTTCTCGGTATTCCAGAGATTGTTCGAGGAGATTTGATTGGAAAGACAATTTCGGAAAAGTTTGAACTTAAAGATTTTGATGTTATTTTAGTAACTCAAAAGATTGTTTCAAAAGCGGAGGGGATGATGGTTAAGCTCGACAGCGAAGACCCAACCTCACATAAAAAGAAGATTATAGAGGCTGAATCAAAGCGCATTCTTCGAGAACGTGGAGAGCTTTTAATTACCGAAACTCATCACGGATTCATCTGTGCAAATGCTGGAGTTGATATGTCAAATGTTGAAGACGGATATGTTTCTCTTTTGCCTCGTGATTCTGACAAATCAGCTAGAAGAATAAGAGCTCAAGTCAAAGCTGTACAAAATGTAGACGTTGCTGTAATCATTACTGACACATTTGGAAGAGCTTGGCGAAGAGGGCTAGTTGATGTTGCAATTGGAGTAGCTGGATTAAAACCAATTGATGACCTAAGGGGAGAAGAAGACGCTAATGGAAGGGTTCTTAATGTGACTGAGATTGCAATTGCCGATGAACTAGCAGCAGCTTCAGAGTTGGTTAGGATTAAGTCACAAAACATCCCTGTGGCAGTTATTCGAGGAATAGATCGGCGACATTTTAGCAACAATGTGAGTATAGATGAACTTATTAGAAAACCTGATGAGGATTTGTTTAGATGATTGAACTAGGCCTTAATATTCTTAGAAATAGATAAGACTGTATGGACTGGCATATGCTAATTTAAAGGACAAAATGATATACAGGAAGATCGATAAGAAGACAAGCAGATTTAGACAGTGCACATTTCAATAGTTACCGAGCAACTAAGAAAGCGAATACCAGGTGGAATTGGTACGTACTGCCGTGGGCTTTTAAAGGGTCTTAAGGAATTAGAAAATGATGATGAGATTTATCAACTGAATGGCCTAACATTCGTGGGAGAAAAGGCAACTTCACTTGCATGGGATTTTAAACTGCCGTTATATAAGGAAAGCTTAGTAAAACAAGGAATTAGTTCAAAGCAAAAACTTGTTCACTCAACTTCTTTTGAAATTCCGCCAATAAAGAGGGTCATGACAACTATGGTTCATGATGTATTGTGGAAGAGCTATCCACAGGCGTATACAAAAAGAGGTATTGAGTGGCATGATAAAGCATTGGAAAAAGCACTAAAAAAGTCATCGGCGCTTATAGTCCCATCACAGAGAACTAAAAATGACATCTTAAACCTTGTAGGCAGTGAGGTAAATATTGACGTGATTGCCGAAGGATCTGATCATGTATCAACACCTGATTTAGCCGGTGCTAAGAAACTACTCAAGGAGTTTGGCGTCCAGGGTGACTTTTTATTGACGGTGTCAACAATAGAACCAAGAAAGAACCTTGATAGAGTTGTAGAAGCCTTTATGAACGTTAGGAAAAGTCTTGGTCACAAATTCGTATTGGTAGTTGCCGGTTCACATGGTTGGGGGGGTGCCATGAAAGATGTTCCAGGAGTTGTTTTAGTTGGTGCGCCTAGTTTAAAAGTTTTATCGGGACTTTACTCTATGGCTAGTTGTCTTGTCTATGCCCCAATTGCGGAAGGATATGGACTTCCTCCGATTGAAGCAATGATGTTTTCAACTCCAGTCGTGACAAGTGACATCCCTTCTGTTGAAGGGATTGGTGACAAAGTTGACCCATATGACGTTGATTCAATTTCTAAGGGCATTTATGATTGTGTTGCAGACGACGTGTATCGTAGTCGACAAATTGAAATAAACAATGAATTTATTAGAGACTTGACGTGGAAGAATGCTGCAAAAAAACATACCGATGTTTGGAAACACTGTTTGAATTGATGGTATAAATCTCAAATACCATGTAAGTTTTAGGTCTAATATAGGTCGTGACGAGCTTATTTAAAGGAGCATTAAATTTCCATAGAAAACGAGTTAATAGATTTAACTAAACAATTAATTTCAATCCCATCCGTGAGTTTTAACGAGGATAAGATCGCGGACTTTATCTATGGAAGACTACTAAAGTTTAGCCACCTAAAGACAGAAAGAATTGGAAATGCGATAGTCTCAAGAGTTACAGGTTCCAGTAAGCTAAATGTTATTTTGGCGGGTCATATAGATACAGTGCTGCCAAATGGAAATGAGAATCCAGTTTTTAAGGCGCCCAGACTCTATGGGATCGGAGCGTGTGACATGAAGGGTGGTATATCTGTAATGCTTAAGCTTGCAGAAGACGTTATTTCTCCAAAGCATTCTATTACCTACATCTTTTATCCGACCGAAGAGGTAGGCAATGCTGACAATGGATTGTTAAAACTTCATCAATCAAATGAAGAGATATTTTCGGCTGCTGCTGCAATTTTGCTTGAGCCAAGTTCTTCCGTAATTGAAGCTGGGTGTCAAGGAGTCTTACGATTCGAATTAAGAATAAAGGGGGAAAGGGCCCATAGTGCTAGGCCATACATGGGAGTAAATGCAATTCATAGATCTCTTAGCGTGCTTGAGAAAGTAGTTGATTTTGGTGAGCCAAAACCAATTGTAGAGGGACTTGAGTACCATGAATCGCTTCAATGTGTTTTTATAAAAGGTGGAATTCAGGGTAACGTGATTCCAGATGAAGTGATTCTGACCCTTAGTTATAGATTTGCTCCTAATAAAGATTCAGTTGCAGCAAAAGAGTTTATACGATGTTATTTCGAAGATCTCTTAGACTTATCCCTAGGAGATGAGATACAGTATGCTGATGTATCAGCGTCAGCGTTGCCAAGCCTTAATAATCCAATCATTAAAGAGTTAAAGGATGCCGTAGAAAAAGTAAACCCAAAATTAGGATGGACAGACGTGGCACTGTTTCAATCGATTGGAATTGAAGCGTGTAATTTCGGTCCAGGTGATGCTGAGTTAGCACACTCAAGCAGTGAGTATGTTACAAAAGAACAACTAGAGGAATGTTATGTTGTGCTCAAGGATCTACTTTCAGACCAGGAAGAATCATAGTTTGTTAACTTTGATTAGAAATAAATATAGACGCTGGTTATAAGAAATTTATGATGATTGGAGATAGCAGTAAAGATGCGACCAGTAAAGAGAGTTCTCCAGAAGAGAGTTCCCTTTCATTAGGTTCCAGTGAAGGTTTTAAGTTGGTTGAGATGAGAGTAAATAGTGACTCTTCACCTCGAATTTACAATGTAACCGGTACTGATATTTTTGGTGTTAATAAAAATGTAGAAATTTCACGATCTTGTAGATTCTTTTATTTTTTTACAACCGACTGTATTGGTTGTAAAAAAGTAATTGATAGCTTGGAAAGAGATGACAAAGTTACATTTGTAACAGGAGACCTAAAATCTGAAGACAGGTTTTATCTTGATTCTCTTCATGAAAAAGGATTTAATATTCTATGTTCAAGTGCTGCTTTCAAGAGTTTTGAAGTGCCTGGTAAAAGTGTTCTAATTGAGATTGAGCCAATGTCAAAAAAGATCAAATCAAAGAGAGTAATTTTTGACGCACAAGAATTTAAGAATATTCTTAGCCTTGAACGGTATTAAGATCATTTGGAAGAGCACATGTATTTGGAGCGCTCTGTCCACTTAAGATATTTTGCATCCAAGTAACAATACCTGATACTTCATCGAATACTACAGTTCCATGTGTTGCTCCTGTCACGTGGAGATAATCAACGGTATCTCCAAGCGGACATGCTTGCTTTTGAACAAATGAGTCAGTTAAGAAAGGGAGAACCGTTGTATCTGCAGTTCCCTGAACAATTAGCATTGGCGAGTCAGTTTTTACGAGTCCAGGATTATTTTCAGTCGAGTACTTTTTGACTACTGGATTTGATGCCGCACTTGAAAGAAATACAGTTGACGGCGGATCGTTTGCAATTTTGGCGTCTAGAGTGTCGGTGCAAACAGTTCCAACGTATTTTGCTGCGATCTGAAGTCCAAGTGGGGTAAATAGGTCACTAGCAGGCAGATGCTTATACGTTTTACTCCAAGTCCAAGCCGCAGTCATTACAAAACCTTCGACCCCTTGAAAGGAGTTATTTGCGGCAACTGCCAATATAGTAGGTAGATTTGTAGCAGGAGCCGCTGCAACGACACCCATTAATTTAAAATTTGGTGCGTATGAAGGTGCAAGTTGACCAGCAAAAAGTGCCGAGTGACCACCTTGAGAGTGCCCATATATAAATAGTTTATCGCTTGTTTCAATTCCAGGAAGTTGCTGAGCAGCCTTAGCAGCATCTAATACGGCTCTTCCTTCGCTTTCGCCAAGAAGATATGGATGGAGTCCGCCTGGAATGCCGAGCCCTTCGTAGTCAGTTGCTGCTACCAAAAAACCAGCTTTTAAAAATGATGCAATGCCAGGAGTCAAATAAACGCCACTATCGCTGTTAAATAGCGATGGCGCACATATTGGGGCAGCTCCTGTGGTTCCATGTGCCCAAGACATAATTGGATAGCCTCCATGTGGAGCTGGTGATGACGGAACTACAACATATCCCGATTCAGGTATGTCTACGTTATAAATTGTCTCGGAGTGATAGAGAATGCGATACAGTGTTGCACCACTTGGAATCCCAGGAACGCCAGTAATTTCTTGGTAACGGATTAGGGTGCCAGGCGCCTCTTTTGGAAGTGGCGATGGAGGGGTATAAAATGACGGAATCCCAGAAGCAGATGAATCATAAGATGAAGTAGCTGCTTTAACTGGTCCTGTATTCTGTGGGGTAGACGAGGTGGTAGTGCTCGGATTGGAACTACAAGCTGATAAAATCAGCCCTAAAAAAAGAATTAAACTGGTAGCAGTAAGTTTTGCGGTAACTTTGGTTTTTTTACTGTTCGCTATATTCATTATTCTCCTTATAAATTATCAACTTCTAAAGTTTATACCTATTAATGGCGTAATTTCAGGCAGTTTAGTAACAATCCTGCATAATTATATCGCGAAGAGGCTTAATTGGTAATTCGAAAGGTTCTTACCCGTTTTTAATGGAATGAATAGGGAAATCTAAGTGATTTTAAAGTTTTATAAGTACCAACCGGTAAGGTCGACAATATAGATTATTCCAAGTCGTATCCCGTGAAGTTGAGCCTATTTGATTAACTGTCATCATCTCACCATTTCCATTATAAGTTAATCCCAGAGCATATGTAATATTTGGGTTAAAACAAGTTACATTTGAACTATTTGGTTAAGTAATGCAGTTTAGGTTACTTGACGAGTCATAACCTTAAGAGGTAAAAGCTGAAGAACTTGAACTATAAGTAGTTTGTCCTACTCTTTCACCATTGTTTAAGTTTGGCTTAGCTCGCATGAACATTTAGTGATTGAAAGTGAAGCTATTCCTCCAAGGAACGCAAGGTCTTGCTCATAAAAAGTGTTCTATGACCTGATAAGGTTAGCGTGTCTCGAGCAATTCTTTTCGACGTGCTGGTGTTTAGGATTACTATGTCACGTTCGTAAATGTTGATAATACGGTAAGGAAAATATGGCAAGATGCATTTAATGAGGTAAATATTTTCTCCATTGAATAGCAACATGTGAGTCTAACTATGAGTTGCTATCAAAATGAAGATTGCAACTAGCCAAACTGTGATTGAAAATATTAAAAAATGTAGTTGGTTAGCTGCGTGGAATCCGATAAGCATCGGTTCGATTAAAAAGACGAAGAATGCGTAGGGAATGCCGCTATTTACTGGAACTTTACTGCTGTCCATATACGCCCACATATAGCCGTTAGCCAACTTAACAAGCTTTGCTAATTTTTTACGTCTTAACTTACGTCTCTGCTCCACGTAGTTGAACTCTTGTTTTATATGGCATCAAGAAAAACATGTAGCATAAAAGTAATCGATTATACAATCGAAGTTGATATCCTGCATTGCACCCGGAGCTGTTGTAGGTTGACCAATGTGAAGGTAGAACCGGCTAAATTGGAAACCATTGAAAGGTGAGTTGCAAGCAGTAAAAATTCCTATCCTTCATTTTAGTGTGACACGGATTGGATCTGAATATAAAAATTCTGAACGCATAATTGACGTTCGTGGATTGACAGATTCAGCCTCTTTAGAACGAATTGTAGGGACTTCTGCATGAACATCACAAATTGCAAACGCAATTAATCTTTCTGGCATGTAACCGTTTCTTATATCACGGTAACAATCAAACACTTTGTGCTGATTTACAAAAGCCTTCCAGGTGTCAGTGGCTTCAATCTTTAAAGCTTCAGTTAATAGTTTCTTTGTGTGAGATCTGAGTAGTTCAGTGATTGAATCGTGAACTTCAAATTCAGTTTCTTCTTTAGTGAATTACTTCAATTAATATTTAAGCAGGAGATTCTACCCACATTCAATTATCCAAACGTTTTTAGAACTTTGAGTATGAGTCTTGAATCGCAAGTAGGAACGTCTTTTTTCTAGCTAATATTTTGTAGGCTAGTTTCTAACATTCGCTGTGAGGGTGATGTTTGTCTTGAACTATTTGCATAAAGATGCTTATTTGCTTGCTTTGGTCTCGGATAGATAGAATTAGTACTTCAGGAAAAGTATCTAGTATTACGGGAGTTTAAATGGTTAGTGAAGAGATGAAAAGAATAATAGAGATGATTCCTCAATCAGCTCCATTTTTAG
>JAJYFT010000151.1 GCA_021790815.1 Actinomycetes bacterium | reverse complement strand
CTTGAGCGAGCAGGTGAGTTCTTTGAACCTCTAGAATCAGATTTTCTTGCTAAAAATAGTCTTATCGATAGGACTTGGGCTTTCAAGGCAATCCATTTTCCAAACACGGTAGAGGATATTCAAAAAGCAAGGCGCAGGCTTGCATTTGATGAACTTTTAAGGCTTCAGATTCCATTGATTAGAATGAAGCATTTTTATGCTAAAAGTCAAAGTGGCAATGCTCACACTTTTAACAGCGGTGGACTTTTGGACCAGTTTCTTGATTGTCTTCCCTTTAAGTTAACTAAGAGTCAATCAGTGGCAATTGAAGACATAAAGGAGGATCTGAAGAAGAGTCAACCTATGCATAGACTTTTGCAAGGCGATGTTGGTGCTGGTAAGACAGTTGTTGCTGTTGCAACCTTAATTGCTGGAATTGAAAATGGATTTCAAGGAGCTTTTATGGCACCAACAGAGATTTTATCTGAGCAGCATTTTGAAAACATATCTGAACTCTTGGAAAATTTTAAAGTCCACGACCCTAACGTGTTGGGCGAGTCAAGGCAGCTCAACGTTAGGCTACTCACGTCTCGTTTGAGTACAAAAACTAGAAATATTTTAGTTGATCAGATCGCAAATGGTGAAATTGATATTGTTATTGGCACCCACGCATTGCTCTCTCAAGACGTGTCATTTAAATCTCTCGGAGTCATCGTTATTGACGAGCAACATAGGTTCGGAGTAGAGCAGAGAGCAATATTAAAAGAGAAGGCCTTAGAGAAAGTTCCTGACTTTTTAGTTATGACAGCTACCCCGATACCTAGAACGGCTGCCATGGTTGTTTTTGGTGATCTCACTCTAACGACACTCGATGAGCTTCCATCAGGACGAACTCCTATAAAGACTGAATGGATTAAGACCCAAAAGCAAGAAGATAGGGTATTTAAAACTATAAGAGACGAGGTAAAGAAGGGGAATAGGGCATATATTGTTTGTCCGCTTGTAGAGGAGTCATTAAAGATTGAAGCAAAGTCGGCAGAAAGTGAGTATGAAAGAATTACATCAGGGCCGTTAAAAGACCTAAATGTGGGCTTAGTCCATGGTCAAATGCCGTCAAAAGATCGTGAAACTGTAATGGCAAACTTTCGTGAAGGGAAACTCGATGTAATCGTTGCAACGACAGTTATTGAAGTTGGTGTTGACGTTCCAGACGCAACGGTGATGGTTGTCGAGAGTGCCGACAGGTTTGGAGTTGCGCAACTCCATCAACTTCGAGGTAGAGTAGGAAGAAGTTCGAAGCCTTCACATTGTTATTTTGTGACTCACGACAAAGTATCTGAAGATGCATCACAACGCCTTTTAATGCTAGAGAAAGAGTCGAATGGATTCGAACTCTCCCTTTTTGATCTTAAGTCACGCGGTGAAGGGACAATACTTGGGTCAAGACAGAAAGGTCGTTCTGACTTAAAATTAGCCTCTTTGAGTGATGACCAAGACCTAATTGAGCTAGCTCACGAGTTCGGTGACGGTTTAATTGACCTTGATCCTGATCTCGATGCCACAGCCGTTGGAAAAGTTCTGAAAGACGAAACTTCAGCAATTCTAACGAGTGAAGATGAAGAATATTTATTTAAGAGCTAAGACTTACCCAATTTCCAGCCAATTATGGAGGCAAAAGTAGCTAGTGGTAAGGTATCAAAGTGCCATTCAAATGAGGTTAATTCAGTAGAGGTTAAAATGAAAGACGATTTTAAGCTAATAACTGGTACATTTTCAGACCCAAGGATTTCGGCCACCGATTCGCTGGAGAACTTTGTAGGTTTGTTTTGTCGTTACGGCTTTTAGAGCTTAAGAAGAGTGATGTTTAGTGAAAATAATTGCAGGAAGTTTAAAAGGTGGGAAAGTAATCGTACCTGCATCAAAGCTTGTCAGACCAACCACTGCATTCGCCAAGGAGGCAATATTTTCGACTCTTTATTCACGACTTTTAGAGAGCGACCTTAGTTTTTCGAATATGGATATCTTGGACCTGTTTGCAGGCAGTGGGGCACTTGGGTTTGAGGCAATTTCTAGGGGATCAAAGTTCGTTAATTTTGTTGATTCTAATTTTGAGTCTGTTAAGGCGATTAGAATGACTGCAAGCAACCTGAAAATTCGTTCAAAGATCAATATTGCAAAATCAGATGTTGAAGTGTGGCTAAAAGAGAGAAAAGTTCTGCCTGCTATTGTTCTATTGGACCCGCCATACAGCTACCCCCATGTGAAATCAGTGCTTGAAGTTATATGTGAAAAAAGTTCGGCACAGTTCGTGGTTGCCGAAACGTCTTCTCTGGTGAGTAGTCTAGTTGATTTTAAAAACTACAATATTTTTAAAATTGGAAAGTATGGAGGAACGACCATCACCTTTTTCGAGAAAAATACTAGTTTACCTGGTCTTGTTTGAAGTGTTCTGATTCAAATTGCTATCCAATCGGTTATTTGGTAACCAGTACTTGAAATCTATAGCCGGAGGCTCATTATTCATTTTTCTGGCGGTTTGAATCTGTTAAGTGGTGCTATTTTGCCAACTTTAAGAAGCAGAAATAACTTTAATCAACAGAGATGCCGAAAGTGATGCTCTTAGAAGAAGTAGAATTAGATCCCAGTAGTGGCTAATTGATTTCTAGAGAATCGATTCTAGATTTTTCAAGTGTCCACGTTGAAATTTGAACTTTGAAATTTGACAGGGGCAAGCTTCACTTTTAGTTTGTCTTAGGTATAAAATTCATGGAACAAAAAAATTTTAGTTGAAAGTTAAAACAATTAATGAGTGAAAAAATAGCGCTTTATCCAGGTTCGTTTGATCCATTTCACAATGGTCACCTTGAAATAGTTGAGAGAGCATCTAAACTTTTTGATGAGGTCGTGGTTGCGGCAGTTAGGAATCCTCAAAAAAGTGAACCCCTGTTTTCGATGGAAGAACGCCAATTGATGATTGCTTCTAGCCTAAGCCACCTTAACAATGTAAGAATAGTGTCTGTTTCGACACTTGTAGTAAATGTAGCTAGGGATGTTGGTGCAACTGCGATTGTTAGGGGTTTAAGGGCAGTTTCAGATTTTGAAAATGAGCTTCAAATGGCGCAGATGAATAACCGTCTTTCTGGAATTGAGACTGTTTTCGTCCCGACTTCATCGGCTCATTCGTTCTTAGCTTCACGACTTCTAAGAGAGGTAGCTCGCTATGGTGGGGACGTGACAGAAATGGTTCCTCCTCCAGTTGCAGAGGCACTAAAAATTAAGTTTTTCGAAACAGAAATGGACTGAGTTTGACACCGAGAAGAAGAGATTATGATGAAAACTTCGAAAACGAAGAGGATGGTTACGAAGGTCGTGATGATTTTGGGAGTGATCAACCTGTCGAGCTAGAAGGGACATCGGCAGGAGAGGTACTAGGCCTGCTGAATAGCGCTATTACAATGGTGGCTTCGGCAAAACAGGTGCCACTAACCGCTACTGCATGGATAACAAAAGATGAAATGTTGGAGATACTTGAAGAAGCTAGGCAGGCGTTGCCGGAAGAGTTGAGGTCAGCAAGATGGCTGTTAAAAGAGCGAGATGATCATCTTAGAAGAGCACAACAAGAAGCTCAAGAAATAATTGCAGAGGCTAAAGTTCAGGCTGAAAGAATGGTGGAACGAACAGAGGTCGTAAGGCAAGCAAAGCGTCATGCGCAGGAGATAGTTGAAGAAGCCTACTCTCAGGCAAGGAAACTTAAGAATGAGGCGGAAGACTACTGCGACAGAAAGCTTGCAGCGTTTGAGATTGCATTAAATGATGTTCTAAAAGTTGTTCAAGCAGGGAGAAATAAACTGAGCGTACGACCTTTGTCGATCCCCTCTAATGAATCAGATATTGGTGAAACTGGTGCAGGGTCCGAGGCTGAGGCGGCATTTTTTGATCAAGATGATGAACTGGATGAGGAGTAAGATTCGTTTATCGGTTTATTTGCCAAAATCAACGGTTTTCTTTACCTCTAATTTGAGGATTTCCTAGATGAAAAGTAGTTTTAAGCTTAAGTTGTTCTCTGATCGATTACGATATAACTTTGGAAGACTTTCGGTTTGGGTTTGTGAGGTAGAGTTTATAAAGTGAAAAATTCTGGAATTAATTCAGCCTTTGTTGTAAAAGTTGGATCACTTTTA
>JAJYFT010000150.1 GCA_021790815.1 Actinomycetes bacterium | reverse complement strand
CTCCATAGTGCTTGTGGATTTATCCCACCAACAGAGTTTGAAACAAACTACTATAATGGAATAAATAAGGGCAAAGAAGTTGCCTAAAAGTTATAAACTGAGTCTCCATAAATTCCAGTGTGTATCAAGTTATACTTATTGACTCTTACAAGCTTATTACCCTTAAGTACCAGAATAAATCTAACATAGGCTAGAAGAATATGGGTTCCAGCGCACATTGATTCATCTTGTTAAAAACACTATCTTACGTGTGACCCAGAATGATTCTGCCTAAGCCTTGGTCCCTTGCCTACGATTAAATCCAAAACATGATAACCACCAGATGATTCACCCGAAACCAGTAATTTCTTTTAAAAACACATTTAGCAAACGTAATTTCAGAACTGTCATCCTATAATTACATACGCCGTTAGTCAGTTCTCAACCATTGTCATTCTTATCACCCTGTAAGATCTTTTCATCATTCACCTACTAGCAAGTCAATCAATAGTATTTGAAATGTCTTTATTAACTACATTCGACCCAAATCTCTGACTCGGATACTGAAACACCTTTTGCTTGCTTGAGCAGTTAAAAGCGACAAAAGTTACTCCGTGCAGTCTTACTCTTTGTTCTACTGTAGACTAGATATAATTGACTACTAATTGTAGTCGGGTACCCAGATCGAAATTGGATAGATAGTCATATGAGAGATACAAGCTAAATTATTGTAATCT
The DNA here is from genome assembly GCA_021790815.1 of Actinomycetes bacterium. Taxonomy (GTDB): domain Bacteria; phylum Actinomycetota; class Acidimicrobiia; order Acidimicrobiales; family JABEUL01; genus JAJYFT01. Next base: position 3,519 of record JAJYFT010000150.1, on the reverse strand, counting down.
CTTATTGGAGAGATTGTCTTTTACTTTTGGTACGAGGTGGCTTAACAAAAGGAATATTTGAATGTATCGTGGCAAACACTAAATCTACTTGGCAAAATCGACCACCTGGTATACCTGTTAACGTACCACCTCCTTCAGTACCTCTTCCTTTCTTTTTTGTGTCCATGATTGGACTCTTGGCGTTAGGGATATCTCTGCTTTTTTCTGCACGTGCTTCCGTTACTAACCCAACTGATGATACCGTCGTGGGATCAACCCATTTTTTAATGCTGGCGACTCTATCCATGGGCATACTTGGAGCTCTTCATCAATTTATTCCTGTTATAACAAATAAAGCATCAAGATCTGTATTAATCTCACGGATTGTCTTTGTATCTTTTTTGATTGGATCTTTTTCTCTCCCTCTGGGTTTCACATTTGAGCTTGAATGGTTAGTAGCACTCGGTGGATTTTTTGCTTTTATTGCAGTTGTTGCAGCCCTTATTAATTTTTCCAAGCCCTTATATAAATCATCGAATATCCAATCAACTGGATTAAAACTGAGTCTGTTGGGATTCTTATTTACTGCGTGTTTCGGGGTAGTTTACGTAATCGACAGATCTAAAAACTGGTTCGATCTAAGTGGCCACATTGTGCTTGCACATGCAAGCATAGGGCTCTTTTCATGGTTAGGACTGACATACATTAGTGTCTCAGAGAAACTTTGGCCAATGTTTATGCTTGCCCACGTCAAAGAAAAGAGGAGATACCCTCAATTTGGTATATATTCCTTATTCCTGGGTACTCTCATATTTTCTGTCTCATTACTTTTCAATTTATTTCCGTTACAAGTTCTGTCTGGATTCATGATCCTAGTCGGCTTTACAACTCATTCAATTTCCCTTGCATCCCACATAAGGCGAAGAAAGCGAAAGGCTGATTTACATCTTGTTTTTCTTGTTACCTCTGAGATATTTTTAATCGCAAGCGTGGTATTTGCTCTTGTAGGCGCTTACTACGAACCGTCAAATACTTTATTTGGTGACCGCCTAATCGCATGCTTTATATCTTCTTTGGCTGGATGGCTTTTGCTGACCTACGTAGGGCATCTTCACAAAGTAGTTCCTTTTGTTGAGTGGGCAAGTTTACGTTCTCTTGGAATATCACGGCGAGATGACGGCAAACCACTACTTTTCGCAGATCTATACAAGGCCATATTTGCCAAGGCTACTTACATATCTCTCACATCTGGTTTGCTTCTAATCGTTATCGGGCTTACGTCAACTCTTTTTAGGCTAATCCAGCTTGGTGGAATTCTAATGATAATTATAGCTATTACTGTAATGTTTAACTTGTCGGTAATACCAATAAAACTGTCAATTAAATCTCGCTCAGACAAAAAACAACGGCCAGTAACGTAGATATCTAAACTTACAATAGGCATTATAGCAAAAGATGCTACTAAGTTCAGCAAGCTTTTACCTACTTTACCTTATGGTCTCTCTCTCAATCAGAATCATAAGTCTTGGCTGAATTGAAATTGAACCCAATCCCAACGTGCAACAGTTCCAGTTGGATGCCTCCATGGATGAATCCAAACAGTGCTTTTTACAATTAAAGAATTAAGCTTAATAAGGTGTTACCTAATTGGCATAGAAGATACAAGTCATTCCTGATATGAATCAAAATATGGCGAGGTCTAACAGTAACGTACTCAATCCGACATTTAAGGCAATCGTTGGAACTATTATCAGCATTTTGTTTAAAGATACCTCCCACACAGCTAACCAACTTGACTTTCATGCCACTCGACAAGAGCATAAAAATACATAATAAAGCTTGAAGATAGTATTTGCCATAACTCCAGACGTACACGTATTTATTAAAATATTATAAAGTACTTGTTCGAACCTCAAAGCTATTATGTCCAATCAAGAATAGCGATTTTAAAGTAATCCTTGTATTGTGGCACCTACTATCCAAGCGACAATTTTGATCATCGTTGAAAGCATATTCGAAATCCCAATTAAAATAACTGTGAAAACGTTACGTTGCATCGCTTTTTGAAAGTCGCTACTTAAACTTCTTTTCTACTAATTTTAATCAGAAAATATAAACATCTCCTGAGAATGCCAAATAAAGTGAATCTTAGACTCTGAGCCACTTGGATAGTTCATGACGCTAAGTTAGGGCTCAATTTTACGACTGAAGCTGACGTATTTTTAGACCATCCGTTGTTAGAGCTAACGGGTCATATGTGAATCATAGTTCTATGCATGTAGTTTACATTGACGACAAAAACAGAACTCTTTGTTCCCCAACCCAGCTACTAAATACTAATTGATGCTTCCTTTGTATTTGCACGAAATCGTTTATCAAAAATACATTCTTACTGTTCCTAGCTTTATTTACATAGGTAAGCGGATTCAACTTAAGTGTTGTTAAAAATTCACACACTTAATCCGCAATCACAGTAGTCCCAGAACGCACACAGACTAAAGGTCGATTATTTATAGCACGTCAAAACTTTATATTCCATATGGTCCCAAATTTATTTGTTCAATAGTCACATTTTCTAAAGTAGGAGTATACTTACTAAATAATGGAAATTGAAGATCAGAGTCTAACTAAAAGCGATCAACATCTAAGGTAGCTGACATTGATCTAATTGGTATGTGCTGACTATCTTGGAACCCGGTTCGAAGGGTTGTCGGTTAATTGGGTTTTCCATTTAACCTGTAATTGGATTAGTTTAGCACCTATAATTTGGAGTTGTTTTCAATGTCTCATTTTGTCCTTTGCGTTTTATTTTAGAAAATCCATACGGTTTGTGCCTTAAGTTTCTGAAGATTGGTTTAGGCAACTTCTTGAGAGTTATAGTAGTTGTCGATAAACTCCTCTGGGGTGATAAACCCTAAGCGTTCTTGAATTCGTCGGTTATTCCACCACGAGATATATTTTGCAGTTTCGTCTTCAACATGGCTGTAATCCCGAAAAGCAATTGGCCTATTTTTGTTGTGAATTAGTTCAGCTTTGTATCGGGAATTAGTCGATTCCGCAGCAGCATTGTCGAACGAACATCCAGTTATACCTGTCGACTGGATCACAAGATTTTCGTTTAACATGTCCGTGTATTTTAGGGAGAAATATTGTGACCCTCTGTCAGAATGATGCACTAGCCCTTTACAGCTTCCGGCATTGCCAATTGCCATACATAGAGCACCTAAAACGAGTTTCGTGTCACATTGATCAGAGACCATAAATCCGACAATCTTTTTGGAAAATAGGTCTGTAATAAGTGCAACATAGCACCAACCAACTAATGTCCGTACGTATGTGATGTCAGAAACCCATAATTGGTTGGGCGCACTTGCATAGAACTGCCTTTTCACCTGGTCAGGTGGATATTTACCATCGTAAGCATTCAGACCCTCATTGCTAATCGCATATAGGCAGAAGGGCAAATTAATGCATTAGCAATGGCAAAGAGTCAGTAACCCTAATCATTGTTATTTTGTGGAGTTTCAATTTAACGGTGTA
>JAJYFT010000047.1 GCA_021790815.1 Actinomycetes bacterium | reverse complement strand
TCGAACCTGGTGTCCATTGCATCGAGGCGCACATCCACTTGGTCGAACCTGGTGTCCATTGCATCGAGGCGCACATCCACTTGGTCGAACCTGGTGTCTATAGTATCGAGGCGCACATCCACTTGGTCGAACCTGGTGTCTATAGTATCGAGGCGCACATCCACTTGGTCGAACCTGGTGTCCATAGTATCGAGGCGCACATCCACTTGGTCGAACCTGGTGTCCATAGTATCGAGGCGCACATCCACTTGGTCGAACCTGGTGTCCATGGTATCGAATCGAGCGTCAAATTTGTTAATATGTTCAGGCAAGCTGAGTAGGTCCTTGCTTAATAAAACTGATCTTAGTTCGTCAGCTAAAGCTGGATTAGCATTCATTTCCTGAATTATTTCAAGAGTATTCATAAATCTTATTATATAGCTTAAATTACATGAAATAACATAAAACTAATTATTTTTATCATTTAGCCATTACTCTTTATGAGACAGGTGAAAAAGTCAATCTTCATTTGCAGCTTTCCAGCTAAAATTTACTTCTCGGTCTCTCAGTTTAACAAACTTAAAACGCAATCATTGTTAGGATCCGAATCACCATGCCGTCAAACTACCCTATAAAATTAGGTAGGTGTCATCAAGCAATTGGACCCTTAATCGGGAAGTTTCCAATTAGGCCCTCTAGATTGAAACTAAATATCTTAGAAGAATGTCAAAAGAGTAACTTACGGTCTTCGCCGATTATCCATTTGGCCCAACAAAAACTCCCCGCACCTTCATTAACACAACTAAAATGCACAACTTTCCGCGCTTTAGATCGTAATTTATGTGCAACATAGGCGATCTTGAAACCTAAACCTGGCTTCCTCGAAAACATCAACTGTAACCAAATGGCGTATCTATTTTTTAAGACTCGGATTGGCTTTTCAATGAATGAAATTTATATTTAGTCGCATTGACAAATTTAAAATTACTTCTAACAAATGTTTCTACGACTGCAAATGAAACATTATAACGAGCTCATCAATTTTATGAGTTGGCAATTTAAAACATCTGTACAATCGACAAGTTATTACCTAAAACAGTTCAATTACATTGTCTAGTGAACATTCATCAAGACGAGTAATTATTAGGTCAGCCGAATCGAAATTAAGATACCTCGTTAAGTGTGTAGGACAAGCTACAACCCTAAGACCAGCTCTTTTAGCTGAATTTACTCCATGAGGAGAATCTTCTACAGCAAAAACATCTTCTGGAAGTTCTTCTAGATCTTGAATCGCTTTTAGATAAACATCAGGTGAAGGTTTCGGTTTAATGGGATAGTCTGCTCCAACTAATACTTGGAAATAGTGTCTTATCTTAAGGCTACTCAAATGCTCTTCCAACCAATCTAGGCTTGAGGAAGAAGCCATTCCAATTTTTAGATCAAGCTCTATCGCTCTATCTAACCAGCTTTTAACTCCTGGCATCAACTTTGGACTTCCCTTTAGTGCAATCGACACGTTTTTATAGACTGCCTCGTTCAGTTTGCCACCTGATTCTAGAATCTGACTTGCTTTCACTGGATCGAACTTAGCTACTTTATCTACCAACAACTTAATTGGATCAATTGCGTTCTTCGTGCCAATGCACATTGCCCACTCGTCAATCTCTAAATCTGCTCCATACTCTTGAAACGCATCCGCCCATCCGTTATAAAGTGGTGTCTCGCTATCAAAAACAACTCCATCAAAATCAAAAATCACTGCTCTCATATTCTTATAGCCTATGTCTTATGGAAAGAATCCCTTACGGCCTATGGCCTTCAAATATTTCACCTGCTCATGTTACTGGCGGGAAGCCCAGATTATCAGATATGCAAATTAGTGAATCAGGGTTATGGTGGCTCGAATCTCGCCCTCAGGAAAACGGCCGAACAGTATTAATATTCCTTCCACTGAACCGATTCGATTTAGGAAATTGTGATGATGTTTATGTAAATTGTGAGGCATTTATCGAAGTTACTTCTAAAGAGTACTCGGTCAGGACAAAAGTTCATGAATACGGTGGAAGAGCGTTTTGGACACACAAAAATACAGCCTATTTTTCAAACATTTCTGATGGAAGAATATACCGAACAACATTTGACAAGGATAAAGGTAACTTTACCAACCCGACACCCATAACTTCAATGGCCGAATATGAACAGCGTTTTGCAGATGGGGACGTTTCACAAGATGGAACATCAATTGTTGTTGTGCGAGAATTACATCTGCCATCTGAAGTCAAGAATCAAATCGTAGTTATAGATTTACAAAATGACAATAGCCTAAGTGTGCTATTTGAAGATTCAGACTTCGTATCAAATCCAAAGTTATCTCCCAATTCAAATTTCATGTCATTTCTAACGTGGAACAAACCTTCAATGCCTTGGGATTCTAATTTATGGAAAATAGCAAAAATATCACGAAACAACCATATGGAGTTAGAAGAAATCATCACAGTTGACGATGCAAACTGTTCAACTGTGAATCCTATATGGTTAACTGAATCCATACTATTTGCTTCAAGTGATCATTTTTCGCAGTGGTGGAATATAGTTAGAGTAAAGAACTTCAACATCGAACGTTTTGCAAATTATGCTTTTGAAATGGCTTGGCCTCAGTGGATATTTGGACGACAAACATTCACCGCGATCAGTGAAGATAAAGTTGTTGCGGCTTTTTTTGATCCAGTTGGTGACTTAGCTGGATGGAAACTTGGAATATTTTCCAGCGATTCCTATAACCTAATCGATTCAAATCTTGTTTCAATCTCCGAAGTGGTATATTGCCAACGACTTAATTGCATCTTTGCGCTTGGTGGCACTACAACAAACCCCTCCTTAATCATATGCATAAATTTAACATCTCTGGATGAAAAAACATACTATGAACATACTAAGAAACGCGTGAGCGATAGTACCTTGTTTAAAAGCAAGATAGATAAAACCGAGTATCCAGTTCATCTACAGGTTCCCTGTAAGGATGGTGGTTACACTTATGCACTTTTGTACCTCCCAGAATCAGAGTTTTATCGTGGTCTTAAAGGCGAGTTGCCTCCGCTTATCGTCACCAGTCATGGAGGGCCAACAAGTGCTGCAGATGCTAGCTATAATGCAACTTTTCAATTCTTTGTGACTCGTGGATTTGCGTTAGTTGACATCAACTATCGAGGATCAACTGGATTCGGACGTGAGTATCGAGAGCAACTTAACGGGCAATGGGGAATATATGACGTCGAAGACATAATAGGAGTTACTGAGTTCCTAATTGAGAAAGGTAAAGTCGATAAAAATCGATGCCTCATACGTGGTAGTTCGGCAAGTGGGCTTACAGTATATCTATCTCTCGTTAAATCCTCAATTTTTCAAGGTGGTACTTCATACTACGGCGTAAGTGACCTTGAGTTGCTTGCTAAAGATACTCACAAGTTTGAATCCTGCTACCTTGACACTTTAATTGGGCAATACCCTAAAGACATCAAGAAATACAAGGAGCTGTCACCCGTTAATTTAGCTGATCATATTAAAACCCCTCTTTTAGTATTCCAAGGACTTGATGATCATGTGGTTCCTCCCTCCCAAGCAGAAAATATCGTATCAATTGTAAGAAGTAATTCCATTAAATGTGAATACGTTGTATTTGAGGGTGAAAGTCATGGATTCCGAAAAGCATCTACAATTGAGACGGCACTTTCAAAAGAGCTTGATTTCTACCATAAAATTTTAAAGATTAAACATGTGGATTAGCATCTTCAATCTAATTTAATAAATTTTATTAATAAGCAACATAGCTCTGAAAGTGCAGCACTTAAAAAGTGTTAATGACTCTTGAATTGAGTCACGTATTCCGACATTTACCTTCTGCTGGTATTTCGACCTAAAAATGCCATGAGTTTTAAGGTAATTGAGGATCCGTGTTCAGCTAATGTTTCAAGACCAAATGGCTTTCCGTCTCCTCTCATCATGGGATTAATACGAGGTTTAGCAAAATCATATAAAGTTTGTGCTAATTCATAATCCAGCTCTTCATCAATTCGTAAGGAATGGCAAAGATCCCAAGAGTGTGCAAATAAGTCAGTAGCTCTAAGTCCAACAAATATACTTCCAGGTATTTCACCCATTGGCAACTTATACATTCGCTTAAGACCGTCTGGCACTTCAAAGGTTTGGATCGCTTCATTAGCAGAACTTTGAAACCTTTCAAATATACTTTCTGTATTTGAAAACTCTTCTACTTGCCCTGCAACTCTGTAATTGCCACCAATGACATGCTCTACCAGGTCATTTATGCTCCAACCATCGCAGTTTGATTCTCGACTTAAATCTCCCTCATTTAAACTTTCTAGCACCGTACCAAAAATTTCTTGAGATAGTCTGTGTGCTTGATCCAACTCCATTAATTACTCCATTTCATAGCGAACATTTGTGTCCCCTGGGTAACAGTATATTTGTCTACCAATCAACTGATGTCAGCTGCTCCTCAGCTTAACCACAAAAGACTTTAAACAGTACTTTTAAAATTGATATAACCTTATCAAATGAATAACAACCGCCTATATTTTCAACAGTGGTTATCTGGGGTTGATTTCGGTAGCAATAATCAAATTGCGAAACAGATGCGAAATTTTACTTATGCAGTTGGCGACACAGAAACAAGGGAACTTCTCTTAATTGATCCAGCTTATGATGTCACATCGATATTAGACATGGTCAATATGGAGAACTATCAACTAAGTGGGATACTAATAACCCATTACCATGCCGATCATGCAGGGGGAAGCTTAATGGGTATTGAAATCGAGGGAATACGTGAAATTCTTCAGTCAAATCAAGTTCCAATACACATTAACAAAGAGGAACTCAATTGGATGAAACGTTCAACTGGTATTGACGAAAGCTATTTTGCTTCGCATGAATCGGGAGACAAGATAAAGTTTGGAACGATTGAAGCAACTCTCATCCATACTCCAGGACATACTCCCGGTTCGCAATGCTTCCTCATTGAAGACATGCTGGTATCTGGTGATACTTTATTTCTTGAAGGCTGTGGGAGAACTGATCTTCCAGGATCAGATCCAGAAAAAATGTACGAGTCTATTACAACAAAACTTACAAAAATCTCAGATTCAGTAACTCTCTACCCTGGCCACTTCTACTCAGATGTTCCTTTCGAAAGCATTGCAGTTACAAAAGAAAAAAACCCGGTTTTGCAGACAATGCCAAAGGATCAGTGGCTCAACTTTTTTACTTAAAGCTATTAACTGGAAGACTCTTTTGCAGCCCACATATAAACCCCTTTCGACATCGTTGAAGTTGCAGCCTTTGCCAATGATTCGTACACCTTTGCTCTAACTTCACATACATCTTTATCATCCGGATCTGATACATATGCAAACTCTACCAAGCTACTAGCGACTTTAAGAAGATCTTCAACCTCTTCAGATTTAATTCGTCCACCGCTAATTGGCAACGTTCCTCCTGAAAAAAGTCTGTTACCATCTAGCTCGTCTGCTTCATTTAGCAGATCCAATGCCCTCTGTGCTAGTTTTTTTGCTCCACCTGCAAGCTCTGCCAACTCATGAGATATTTTAACTTCTTTTGCTGGTTTTAACGTAGACGGATTCCCATCCCACCAACCGCCGTACTGTCGAAAGATATTTCTAACTATAAATTCTGGTTCATCATAAACGGGCTGCAAATACGGTTTATCTAGTAAATTCTGTGGAGGTTTAACACTGTGAAGAATGTCGTTAAGTTTCGCACCTTGATTCATGAGTTCTAAAGTCTGGTCTAAAAGCGACTCGAGATATTCGGCAACGTCAGTAAGCGCTTGGTGTATTCTTTCCTTCCCGATGATTGGGACCCCATGTCCTGGTAGTAAAATTTCAGGAGGATTTGGCCCTAAGGTAATCATCTTACGTAATGCTTGAGCCCATTCAGATGCATACCTTTGGACTTTTTGCGGATTTCCAGCATTTGGTGAAGCCCAAATAAATAAATCACCAGTGCACAACACTCTTTTTTGTGGGAACCATGTGAAGGTGTGGTCATCGGTCTCGCCTCTTGCGTGATATAGCTCAACTCTTTCACCACCAATCGTCATAGTCAAATCTAAATCGTAGGTGGTATCTGGGTAGCGATAAACTGTGGGCCATTTAAATTCTGGAAGCTGAAACTGTCTCTGGTTGATTAATGAGTTGTAACCGGCCGTCCTTATATATCGATCAAATCGAGCAGGCATATCTTTGTGGGCAACGACAACCGGATCAGGCCACCCTATGTTTTTTCCCTCTTCTTCAAATACTGGAACACCAAATACATGGTCTATATGCCCGTGCGAATAGATCGCAGTGTTTAATCGGTCGGGCTTCCAGGTCCTAATAATTCCGTGCACTTGGCGTGCAAGTGGAGCGCTTCCAGTGTCAACTAACACAAGACCGTCTGCTGTGCTAACTGCAGTAACGTTTGCAAAAGAAGGAATAAACGAAACGTTATTGCCAAAATCAAGCAGCTTACTCTCTTGAAACCAAGGATGTGCTTCCAGCGGACTGACCTCGCCGTTCCAAAGCTTTTCCGCTACAGTCAACAAATCATCACCCATTTTTTATCTCCAATCTGTCCAAACTTAAGTTTAAACTAATTTCACTGTAAATGCAACTTAATTATTTGCTTGGCTAGAAACTGGTCCTAAAATGCCCCCTATATTTGATGGCGGGGTTTGAATGATTGGAGGTTCTCCGGAAATATTTGGCCTACCAGCTCCGACTAAGTCGCTTATCCAAATAGGTGTTAGCATCACATCTGTCCCAGTGTAAGCAGCTTGAACTACTAAGCCATTCCCAACATACATTACAACATGATCAATATTTGCAGGGTTATCTGATCCTGAAAAATCATAAAAAAGAAGGTCTCCTGGTTGCAGATCACTTAGTGGCACTCTATCAGTCTCTTGGTACTGCATGGCTGCCGAATGCTCCATACTAAAACCAGCAGCTCCCCACGCAGACATTGTCAACCCTGAACAGTCGTATCCAGATGGTCCCGCACCACCCCACACGTAGGGAATACCAATCTCTTTTTCTGCAAAATAAACGGCAAACTCACCCGGACTAGATCCTAGTGGTGGCGGAGTCAAAGTATCTAAAGTTGTAGTCAAAGATTGAATTTCTTGTTCTTGGCTAGATGATGGAATCCCTCCAAATTGAAGTACCTGAAGCTTTGCCACCACTGCAGACAGGTCACCACCAGCACTTTCTAGGAGACTCTCATCGGCCATTACTTGATTGGAAGCCAGCTGTTGATCAAGTGTTATCTGTTTTAAATTTAGAGAGACTTTGTTATTAGCTTCAACAAGGTTGTTCTCCTCTTTTTTTGCCAACGACTGGGCTGCTTCAAAAGATGTGAGTTCATGGGAAAGAATACTTCCAACTTGCTCACTGTAAATAATTTTCAATGCGTCGCTGCTATTGTCAGACATAACTGAACTTACAAAAGTATCGACTGGATCTACTCCACTTGAAATAGAAATTGCATCATTTATAGCCGCTTCACGCAATTTAACCTTCACAGCATTAGCCTTTTGAATGGCTTTTTTATAGTCCCGTGAGGCACTTACCACTTTTGCTGAAGACGAAATACTTGAAATTTCAGCTCGATCATACTCCTCCGAAAGCGCAGTCAATTTTTCGTCATCCAAAATTAGTTGTAAAGCTATCAGGTCCGCTGCATTTGACTGCGTTGTTGTCGTAGTAGAGCTAGATTGTGTTGTTGTATTTGTAGTACTAGTAGTAGAGCTTGACTGAGGCAAAGATCCTTGGTCAGTAGTTGTCGAACTTGTGTTATTCGCAGTAACTTGATTTGCCCCATATACATGTTTTGAAGTCACCGTTGAAGTCGAGATAGATGACGATTGAGATGCTAAACTCACATCTGAAAAAATACATAACAATACCAGCGCTAATACCAAAATGACAAGCACAAATAGTTGATGTTTGGGAAAGTGAAATTTCCGAATATTAATCATACGGTTTCTTCTCAAGATCTTACTCAAAATAAGAACAGCTAGCCAGAAAAAGACACTTTAAATCACTTGCTGCTAACTGTCTAGCAGCTTTACTCATTTAATTAATGATCATTTTGGTGCATTTAGACGTCCAAACTTGTAATATTAAAACGGTGTTAGGACCTAACTCAGTTAGTCTGGATTTTGACCATCGTGAAATGATGGGGTGGATAGAACGCGTCGTAGGATTCGGAATAAGGAGACCAGGACTCCCAGCTGACCGGCATACAGAAGATTTCATAATAGATTCGCTTCATTCATTTGGCATCGATCAAGTAATAACACAGACCGTTAGACATAGCATTTGGGACGAGAGTGAAACTACTGTTTCATGTTGGCCAACTTCGGATCCCAAAAAGGAAGCTTCTTTCAAAGCACTTGGTGTTCCATACACAATCCCAACTGCAGGATACAGTGGTGAGCTATTAGCTTTAAATAACTCAAACACATCAACTTTAAATTACAATTATCAAAATAAAATTGTAATGGAGTCAATAGCGCTAAGTGATGTCACACTGTCTCTCTTCAGAGATATTTCAGATGATCACTTCGACCCTGAATCCGATTTTGATTCAATGGATCAAACGCTGCCGTTTGGACCTAAATTTACCAATATACTTGAGGACGCAATTGCTAGAAATGCAAGCGGATATATCGGAGTTCTAGATGGCTTCAGTTGGAATACCTATAATTACTACGTTCCCTACGATGGAGTCACACGAAACATCCATGCAGCTTACATCGACAAACATAGTGGAGATGTAATTAAAAAAATGTTGGCTAATGGCCCAGTTGAATCTAAATTAGTAGTAAACGCAAACATTGAAGTTGGCTCAAGCAGAAATATCATTGGAAAACTAAATTCAAACTCGAATTACACCGTTATAATCGGAACCCATCATGATGCTCCATACGCAAGTGCAGTTGAAGACGGAAGCGGAATTGCTTTAGTTTTAGCTCAAGCAAAATATTGGACAAGCATACCGAAAGAGAACCGACCATTCAACTTCGTATTTCTGGTGACATGTGGCCATATGGCAGGTGGAGTCGGAACACAGGATTTCATTAAGAGTAATCCCGAAATATTAGACGATACTGTCTTGGAAATCCATTTGGAACACGTTGCTACTGAATGCAGAGGAGATGGTGCTAATCTAATTTCAACTGGGAACCCTGAGGTAAGATGGTGGTTCACTACTCAACAAAAAGATCTTCAAACTCTCGTAAAGCAGTCTATTGAAGACAACCATCTGACGAGGTCATTAATTTTAAAACCAGACGTATTTATGGCACATCCCCCAACTGACGGAGGGTTTTTCCATCTTGCTGGCGTGCCAATTGTTAATTTCTTAACTGCACCGATGTACTTATTCGACTCGCTAGATACTATTGATAAGATTCACGTAGATAGTCTCGAACCTCTCTCACGTGCAGTAGCTCAAATCATAAATGGAGCTAAAAATATTGACTTTCCTACACATAAAAAGTCCATTACACATTAGTTCGATGTATATTTGAGCCACATAACCTATAATCATTAAACTATGAATACGTTAGATAACTTTAAGATTAATGATAACTTTCCTCCTAAATTCTCTGTTGCATCCGATACGGTGCTTTTCTACGACATTGGTTGCTTAAATGAGCAAATTTTGCTGATTGAAAGGATGAATGATCCGTTTAAGTTCCATTACGCTATCCCAGGAGGATTTGTTGAACTTGACGAATACATAGAAGATGGAGCGACAAGAGAGCTTCTTGAAGAAACGGGAATAACGATTGATAAAACTGACCTACATTTGGTAGGGGTTTATTCAAATCCAAATCGTGATCCACGAGGAAGAGTAATCTCCATAGTTTATTACGCCATTTTAAATAGTTTGATCATGCCCGTTGCTGGCGATGATGCAAAGAGTGCAAAATGGTTCAGAACTTCTGACCTGCCACCCGTAGCTTTCGACCACGACGATATTATTCAAGACGCAATTAGCATGGCACGGGGTTCCAAGGCTCGGCTAATGAATTAGGTGTGTCAAATACTATTTGCGAATTTGGTGCAGTCTTCCCTGTTGATATAGGAAGGGTAGTTGAAACAGGAACTGTTGTTGAAGTCGTCGTAGAAGAGACTCCAGAAATAATTGACGTGAAACTTTTTCCAATTATTAACACGATGTTTTTATTTGAACTATTTTGAAGAGGAACTATCCCAACTGAACCACCTACTTTTGACGCTAGATACTCTGCAGCAAGCTGTTGACCAGCTGGATATTCTATTTGAGTTGTTTGAACGTTAAAGTTTGAATTGTTTCCGGTGGAAACAACGTTAACTCCAAGTCCTTTTAGTGAGCTTGCAGTTGTAACAGCAATTCCTGGATGCCCTGAACCGTCTAACACCTGAACATTAATTGAAGAAGGATTTAGCTGGGTTGTAGAAGTAGGCAAACTTGTTGAACTAGTCGTAGTTGAATTAGTTGAGCCTAAAGACATAAAATTAGCAATTACCTGACTAGCAAAAGGCTGAGCAGGATAAAGGTATGAACTGGTGGCCCCGTAGCTTGTTGTTGGAAGAACATTAGTTTGAAGATCATTATATGGAAAACTATGAAACTCGTTTGCGAGTGAAATTAACTCGCTTTCTCCCCAAGTTGAATCAATAGTCAAATTGGAAACCGCAGCTCCTATAAAACTGTTTAATTTTAGAGGGTTTGTAATACTTGACTCAGCTTTGGTAATGACGGCACGAAAAAAGGCTTGCTGACGACGGATTCTACTCCAGTCACTCATGCCATCATAGTTCCAACCATACTGTGTTTTGTAATAAAGATGCCTACTTCTAACAAGAGATAAGGCCTGCCCGCCGTTTAACGTTTGACACCCTGTTGTCGTAATATTTAGACCAGAGTAATTATCTTTAACTTCATTTGGAAAATTCAGGTTTATCCCGCCTAGTGCATCAACCATATTTGAAAGACCTTCAAAATTTACTTGTACATAGTGATTGATTGGAATACCAAAATCCTGCTGAATTGACTCAATTAGTTGATCTGGGCCGTTGTTAAAGGCAGCGTTAATTTTATCATTGCCCTTGGTCCCTGCAATTGCAACAAGTGTATCTCGCGGGATTGAGAGCATCGATATTTGATGAGAAGCAGGATCAACTCTTGCAACTATTATAACGTCTGCTCTTTGCCCACCATACTGGTTTGGAGATCCAAACGCTTTTGCTTGTTGAGGATTAGTTTCAAACGCTCGAGAATCAGATCCTATCAGAAGGATGTTAAATGGTCCCTGCAATCCCTGAGATCCTTGAGTTGTAGATGTTAAAGACTTTAGATGAACCTTAGTGACTTCGCTAAAGCGATAAGAAGCGTAAAAATAAGTTGCACCAACAAGCCCTCCGGACAAAAGCAGCAGGAAAACAAGCAGATAGACTAACCTTTTTAGCCATTTTTTCCGTTTTTTCCTACTTCTTCGATCTTTTCTCGACAATGGCAAACTACTTGATTCGCCAACCGAATCACTCTGTTCGTCTTCTACTTCTTTTCGCTTTCTTAACTTCACTATTATAAAAACTATTCGATTTTTACCCAGCTATGTTGGCACATTTTGCATTTTTCCTGCATTAACTTAATAAAATAGTAAAATACTAGCTATGTCAATTAAATCAGTCGGAGTTGTTGGAAGCGGAATAATGGGATCAGGTATTGCAGAAACCGCCGCAACACATGGTCATAATGTCGTACTGCGATCTAGGTCGCAAGGGACTGCCGAAGCAATGGTTGCCAATATGGAAAAATCACTTGCGAGGTTAGTGGAAAAAGAAAAGATGACATCTTCAGAAAGAGATGAGGCTTTAAGCAGAGTAACTGCAACTACCGATCTTGGTGCGCTGGAAGAGTGTGATCTAGTAATTGAATCTATTGTAGAAGATCTCGCTGTAAAAAAACACCTTTTTACTGAACTAGACCGTGCTTGCAAAGACAGTGCGATTCTCGCAACCAATACGTCGACTCTCCCTGTCGTGGAGCTAGCAATGGAAACTGGAAGACCTGACAAAGTATGTGGTATTCACTTTTTTAACCCAGCACCAATTATGAAATTAGTCGAAATTATAAAGCCTATTACGGCTTCTGAAGAGACAATAGAATTAGCTACTGATTTTGCGCTCTCGTGTGATAAATCTCCAGTAAAAGTAAAAGACCAAGCAGGATTTATAGTTAATGCTCTTTTATTTCCGTATTTGAATAATGCAATTAGGCTTTATGAGAATGGTGTTGCCTCAAAAGAAGATATAGATGAAGCAATGAAGGGTGGGTGTGGATTCCCTATGGGTCCGTTTGCACTTCTTGATCTCGTCGGACTTGACACATCACTTGCTATTCTAGATGCACTCTATGAAGAGTTTAAGGATCCGAACTTTGCAGCCGTTCCACTATTAAGAAGAATGGTAGCAGCAGAAACTTTAGGACGTAAATCAAAAATAGGTTTCTTTGACTACCGAAAGTAGAGTGAATCTTGCCTGATAAACCTTGGGTTATGCGGACCTACTCAGGTCATAGCTCTGCCAAAGCATCAAACGAGTTATACCGTACTAACCTTGCAAAAGGTCAGACGGGCCTATCAATTGCTTTTGATTTGCCTACACAAATTGGCTACGACCCTGACCAGCCGGAGGCAAAAGGTGAGGTTGGCAAGGTTGGTGTACCAGTTGTTCATCTAGGACACATGAGGGAACTCATGGACCAAATTCCAGTTAACGAGATGAATACCTCTATGACAATAAATGCAACCGCAGCATGGCTTCTTGGACTCTATATTGCAAATGCTGAAGAGTCTGGTATCGACCCAAAGCTGTTGTCAGGAACTACTCAAAATGACATTGTAAAAGAGTATCTTTCGAGAGGTACTTTCATATTTCCTCCCGGTCCAAGCAAAAGATTGATCGTTGATATGGTTGCCTACACTGTTAAACATGTCCCTAAGTGGAATCCAATAAATGTTTGTAGCTACCACCTCCAAGAAGCTGGAGCAACCCCAGTACAAGAGATTAGTTTTTCTCTTGCTACTGCTATTTCTGTGCTTGATGCAGTCAGAGAATCAGGTCAGATAGAGGAAGATAACTTTCCTGAAGTTGTTGGCAGAATCTCATTTTTTGTAAATTCTGGAATTCGTTTCATTGAAGAGATGTGTAAAATGCGGGCATTTTCCGCTATGTGGGAAAAGATTTGTTTAGAACGTTATAACGTCAGTGATCGGAAATTAAGCCGTTTTAGATACGGAGTCCAGGTTAATTCTCTAGGTTTAACAGAAGCCCAGCCCGAAAACAATGTACAAAGAATAGTATTGGAAGCTCTAGGTGTCACGATTTCAAAATCAGCCCGAGCAAGAGCTATCCAGCTTCCTGCCTGGAATGAAGCTCTCGGACTACCGAGACCATGGGACCAGCAATGGTCACTTAGGATTCAGCAGGTACTGGCATTTGAGACTGATCTGCTTGAATATGAGGACATATTTGATGGCTCAATAGTCATCGAGAAGAAAACTGCTGAACTGATTGAAAATGCGACCACCGAACTTAACGAAGTTTTGGCGCTTGGAGGAGCATTTGAAGCAATTGAAGAGCTTAAGAATAGACTAGTTAAATCTCAAGCAGAGCGAACTAGACGAATTGAAGATGGAACTTTAACAGTAGTCGGGGTAAACAAATTCCAAGAAAGTGCCTCATCCCCACTAACTGAAGGCAATAGCGAAGACACAATTTTAAAAGTGAATCCTGATGTTGAACGCCACCTCATCGAAGATTTGCATGAATGGAAAACAAATCGTGACAACGCCCGGGTTGCTGAATGTATCAAAATGTTAAAAGAAGTGGCAACTACAAATAAGAATATTATGCCCCCGACAATCGAACTAGCTAAAGCCGGCGGTACTACTGGTGAGTGGGCTAGAGCCTTGAGGGAAACCTTTGGCGAGTACAGAGCTCCTACAGGCGTAAAAGGTGCAATTGGTCAGCATGGAAATGAGCTTCTAAAGGCTAAAGAGCAAATAAGATTAGTTTCAGAATCCCTCAATAGACCGCCTAAAATTTTAGTTGCAAAACCAGGCCTAGATGGGCACTCAAACGGGGCAGAGCAGATTGCTGTAGCTGCAAGAGACGCTGGATTCGAGGTAATTTATGATGGCATTAGAACCACACCTGAAGAAATAGTTGCTGCCGCAAGAGATGAGGATGTTGATGTCATAGGACTATCAATCTTGTCTGGAAGCCATATGGAACTAGTACCTAAAATTCTTCACGAACTTCGTCAACTGAAAATAGACTGTCCAGTCGTTTTAGGTGGAATAATCCCTTTGGAAGATAGAAAACCGCTTCTTGATCTTGGAATAAGCGCAATTTTTACTCCAAAAGATTTTAAGCTCGGTGAAATACTTTATGAAGTTGCGTTGTTGATTACATAAGATAGAAAACTAAAGGAGAATCAAATGCAGCCTTCAGTGTTCATAGGACATGGCAATCCGCTTTTTGTTCTCGAGCCGAATAAGTGGACAGACAGCTGGAGGGAGTACTTTAACTCTATTGAAAGACCGCAAGCAATACTGGCTATTTCGGCTCATTGGTATGTTAGCTACAGCGCCGTAACGATCTCCGCGTCTCCTAAAACAATTCACGATTTTGGTGGGTTTCCCGACGAACTATACAAAGTTCATTATGAAGCACCTGGGAACCCTGAGCTTGCTCAACAAGTAATGTCACTTCTTGAACCAATCGACGTGATTGAAGACAGTTCGTGGGGACTTGATCATGGTACTTGGTCAGTTTTATACCATGCGTTTCCTGATGCGAAAATCCCTGTCGTTCAGCTATCAATAGATGCATACCAGTTGCCTTCTTTCCATCTTGAGGTCGGAAAGCTATTGGCTCCTCTACGATCTCAGGGTGTACTGATTCTTGGAAGTGGAAATATTGTCCACAATTTGAGAAAGGCAAAACTTGGCATCAAAAATAGTCCCGCGTACGAATTTGCTGAAAACTTTGACAACAAGGTTGACCATTGGCTAAGAGATGGCAACGTTTCTAAACTTTTAGACTACTTAGACGATGACGATGGAAGACTGAGCGCTCCTACCCCTGACCACTACTTACCTCTGCTCTACGCTTATGGTGCAAAGAAAGAATCGGACAAGTTAACGACAATTACTACAGGCATTGACGCATCCTCTATCTCAATGCGATCGATTGCGTTCCACAATTAAAACTTAAACAATGTAGAACCTTAGGATGCCTAACCTATTGACCAACTGATCTTTGGATCAATCAGAATATATGGTTTTGAAATATGTGCATACCTCAGAAATTTAACGGTAGCTTCACATTCTGATACACACTGGAATTTATGGAGACTCAGTTTATAACTTTTAGGCAACTTCTTTGCCCTTATTTATTCCATTATAGTAGTTTGTTTCAAACTCTGTTGGTGGGATAAATCCACAAGCACTATGGAG
>JAJYFT010000149.1 GCA_021790815.1 Actinomycetes bacterium | reverse complement strand
TAGCTGGACTCACGCTTCTTCCTGCAATACTTGCAATACTAGGGCGTGCGGTGTTTTGGCCGATGAGAATTGAGCAAGGTCAAAAAAGAGAAGGTCTTTGGGGTCGAATTGCAGCAAGAATTATTCGTCGACCTGCAATTACTCTTGGTGCGGGTCTCATTATATTTTTACTCCTTGCACTTGGCTCCCTTGGTAATCAGCCGAGTGGCTTCGGAGGTCAGACAACAGCTCCAAAAGGTACAAGTGCAGCAATTGGAAATGCTCTGATCGCTGCGAACTTTCCAAATTCGTCAAGTAACCCCACTCTAGTAGTAATGAAATTTGAAAATTCAGTTTGGACCTCACCAAATGTACTCCAAACTGCTGAGACATCTCTAGTTTCAAATAATCTTTTTAGTTCTGTTGCAGGACCTTTGGATCCAAATGGGGAGACAATTTCACCAGCTGAAATTAAATCTCTGTATTTAAAACTTGGCAACCCAGACATCCTGCCTCCTGCACCTCCGACAACACTTAAAATACCAAAATCACAGTATTTTGCCTACAGAGCAACCAGAGAATTCATTAGTCCTGATGGCCACACGATACAGTTTGAAACCAACTTAAGTGCAGGAGATGCAACTTCGACTGCAGCAATAAACGATGTTCCACAAATAAGAAGCGTAGTTACAAACATTGCGACTAAAGCGGGAGCAGTCGCTTCAGGTGTTGCTGGAGAAGCGCCTGCCATATATGACATTAGCTCAGTATCGAATAGCGATTTAATCCACGTAATGCCTGTTGCAGTTTTCATAATTGCTCTTCTCTTAATGTTTGTACTACGAAGTCTTGTTGCACCGATCTACTTAATTTTAAGTGTGGTTCTAAGTTACTTTGCCGCTTTAGGTCTTTCAGTTATAGTGTTTATATACTTTGCTGGAGATGGAGGATTAACGTTTATTCTCCCATTTTTGATGTTCCTATTTTTGCTTGCACTGGGAGAGGATTATAACATTTTAGTTATGACGAGAATCCGCGAAGAGGCTCATGGGTTAACGCTTAAAGAGGCAGTTGCAAAAGCCATCTCAACAACTGGAACTACGGTAACTTCGGCTGGTCTCGTTCTAGCGGGAACATTTGCTGTTCTTGCAATTGCTGGGTCACAAAGTGGTTCAAGTCAAGTTAGAGACATTGGATTCGGATTGGCAATGGGAATTCTAATGGATGCTTTTTTTGTAAGAACTCTTTTAGTGCCTTCAACGGTTGTGCTGCTTGATAGATGGAACTGGTGGCCATCTAAATTGAAAGATATTAAACACGACTAATTCAATGTAAATTTGTTATTTGGACGTTTTTTAAATTTATGATTTGTGTTAGAGACTTTCAGATATTCTATTAATTAAAAACTCAGGAAACTCTAAGAAATAGGTGGCACAATATAGGTGTGTCCAATAAATCTAAACCACCTGCAAGAATTTTAGTAGTTGATGATGAACCTGGTCTTGCTGATCTTATTGCAACTGCGTTAAGATACGCCGGGTTTGAAACTACCACAGCTTTTCGGGGATATGAAGCTATTGCAGCAGTCGATGAGCAACGACCTGATTTAGTAATTTTAGATGTAATGCTTCCAGACGTAGATGGATTCGAATTGACTAGACGTTGGTCACAAAGTGGACAGAGAATCCCAGTACTGTTTTTGACAGCTCGCGATGCAACAGAGGACAAAGTTCGCGGATTAACAGTTGGAGGTGATGACTACGTTACTAAGCCATTTAGTCTAGAAGAAGTCATTGCAAGGGTTAGTGCTATCCTTCGTCGTGCGGGTAACAACGCTATCGGGGATGGAAGGATCGTCTTTGAAGATGTTGAACTCGATGAAGAAACACATGAAGTTAGAAAGGCCGGCAAAATAGTTGAACTTACTTCCACTGAATATAGACTTCTTCACTATTTTTTGAAAAATCCTCGACGAGTACTCACCAGGTCGCAAATCCTAGATCACGTGTGGGACTACGACTTCGGGGGAGATGGCGGGATACTAGAAACATACATAAGTTACTTGAGGAAAAAAGTCGACTTTTTAGAACCCCGGTTGATCCATACTGTTAGAAGTGTCGGTTACGTCTTAAAGACTCAAACTTGACGGATTAAAAACGTGTCTCTACGCTCGCGACTCCTAACTGGACTTGGATTACTCCTAGCATTTGGCCTAACTACTGTAAACATTGCAACCTATTTTTCACTAAAATCATTTTTGTTAGATAGAACAGATCAAGAACTTTCTCAATCAAGTTCATCAATGCTTCATCTCACTTTAAGGGCTGCAAATGGTATTCCAGTAAGTGGGAACCCGAATATTGGTTCAAACAGTGCCAACTCATTCCCAACAGGAGCAGTCGGCGAACTTTATAGTTCATCGGGAGGCATAGTTGGAACTATACATATTACCTACGGAATCTCACAAAATTTTCCCGCACCTACTGTTCCAAAGTCAATATTAACAAATCTCTCTACAGTTTCTGAAAACTTAAATCCCAGCTCTCTACCCTCTACGACACTTTTGACAAGTAACTCTTCACCAAGCGGAGTAAGTTATCGAGTCCTATTGGAACCAGTTGGGAATGGCTTAGTATTGATTGAAGCATTCCCTCTAAACGATATGGAAAGCACTCTTAACAATTTAAGAAATTTGGAACTACTTATTAGTTCTGGAGCAATCATAGTTATTGGACTATTGGCATGGTTGATAGTAGATATAGGGCTTAAACCACTTGAAAAGGTTCGAATGACTACTCGTGCCATTGCGTCAGGTGACATAAAAAGGCGAGTAGAAGTGAGTTCGCTAAAGACTGAAGTTGGGCAACTTTCTCATGATTTTAATGAAATGGTAGACCGGATAGAAGAAGAGTTTGAAATGAGAGCCAAAACAGAGAATAGATTGCGAAGATTTATATCTGATGCTTCCCATGAGCTTAGAACTCCTCTAGCATTCATTCGAGGACACGCCGAATTATTTCGGCGTGGCGCTAGTGAAAATCCTGCCGATCTTGCAGAATCAATGAGGAGAATAGAGGAACAAGCTGAGCGAATGGGAAAACTTGTAGACGAACTTTTGCTTCTTGCAAGACTTGATGAAGGTTTACCTCTAGAATCTGAAAAAGTGGACCTAAGAATTACTGCCCTTGACGCACTGGTTGATGCACGAGCTCTAGACCCTACTAGGCAGATGAAAATAGAAGCACCAACACCAGTAGAAATTACAGGAGATGAAGCCAAAATTCGCCAAGTAGTTGCAAACCTCGTTAGAAATGCCCTTATACATACTCCAAGAGAGACACCAATCGAGATAAATGTCAAAGGCGACCTTGAATTTGGAATATTAGAGGTAATTGATCATGGCACAGGGCTAGAAAAGGAACATGCAGAACACGTCTTCGACCGCTTCTACAGAGCTGATACATCGCGTTCAAGAGATCACGGTGGCTCTGGCTTAGGTCTAGCAATTGTGTCTGCCATAGTTAATACACACAGAGGTAAAGTGTTTCTGACAGAAACACCTGGAGGGGGTGCAACATTTACGATTATGTTGCGTCGAAACATTTAATTCTTTCAAATTGCCGCGACTAAAAGTGGCTCCTATTTCTACTCTCTAGAAATTGACACTTAAAGTGCAATTATATATGATGGGTGTAAACTGCCGTTAGGAGGCGAAATGAAAATTCTAAGGACTCCAGATGAAAGATTTTTAAATCTGCCCGACTATCCCTTCAAAGAACACTTTTGTGATATTGATGACACTGAAGGTGGGAAGTTAAGAGTTCACTATGTTGATGAAGGAAATGCAGGTAGCGACCCAATACTACTTATGCACGGAGAGCCTTCATGGTCATACTTGTATAGAAAAATGATTCCAATTTTATCTAAAGGTGGATTCAGAGTTATTGCTCCAGACCTCGTTGGCTTTGGGAAATCTGATAAACCTTCAGATAGAAACGATTACAGCTATCGGAGACATGTGGACTGGATGGCAGATCTTCTTTTTAATAACTTAAATCTAGAAAGAATAACGCTTTTCTGTCAAGACTGGGGTGGATTAGTAGGTTTAAGACTCGTGGCAAATAGCCCAGATAGATTTTCAAGAATAGTTGCTGCAAATACAGGCCTGCCAACAGGTGACCAACCTATGACCGACGCATTTAAAATGTGGAGGGATTTTTCTCAACAAGCTCCTGAACTCCCAATTGGGAAGATTATTTCAGGAGGATGCACATCAAAATTGGCCCCCGAAACTA
>JAJYFT010000148.1 GCA_021790815.1 Actinomycetes bacterium | reverse complement strand
CGTCAATCGGTGGCGCAGCGTTATGTGCATCGATCGCACTTTCAACGGTCTCAGGAAACGTATCTTCGAAAGCTCCGGAAATAACTAGCACCCGAGGGTCTAGTCACTCAAGTGTTAAGCAGCTTCCATCGCTTGCTGGAGGATCTGTAGTTCGTTCTTCTGCAAATCCAATGAATAGCAGTTCCTCGCAACAGTCCAAGTCCACCAATTCGAGTGGTACAAATTTTGTGACAAATATTTTGGCCCCAGCTACATCAACATCTAATAATCTAATAACTGGCTTATCAAATGTTGCTTCTACTAGTTCTAGTAGTTTGAATGTTAATTCGATTGCGCCAGTAGTTAGCGGCGCAAGTACTTCGGTGTCCAATACTTCGTCGTCAGCACTTTCAACAACATCTTCAACGCTGACAACCGTTGCTAATACGTTAAACCAAGGGCTTTCTTCAACTTCGACTCTTGCAGGCGGCTAATCTCTAACGGTATTGATCGCAATACACTTATAAGTGCTTACCTATCGTGCTCTAAAGCCAAGTTGGAATTTAAAAAGTGCACAGGTAATTCGCAGCAAACAAGAGTAACAACATCTCGTGTTCGCATAATATGGAATTTTGACGCGTACTAAAAGTATAAGAAATGTGTAATCTCTTGTGCCCAGTTGTTGCGGGTAAAACGGTGAGAATACATTAAAATATTTGATGAGGAACTCTTAAAACAAATTGGTTTTGCATTCTCTTGTCCCGAGTCTTGTTTCGAGTTTGCTTGAGATATAGAGAGTGAAAGCATGGTTTAAAGTGCATTTCAACCACAGAAGCTTGGATTTTTAGCGGTTGTTACAAGACAAAGTAGCATGTATTGAAGCGGTAGCCTCTATTGATTCGATTGAACACGTAAATTATTGAGATTTTTCGCAATTAAACGAAAAGTCTTACGTTCTCCTAGTATGAAAAGTCTAATTAGAGAACCAATCCAAATTATGAGTGACCGTCATCACAATCTTGCAGAGCCAGAGCCGATGATAAGTCTTGACGGAGTCAGTAAGGGCTTTGGTTCTCATGCGATACTTAATAATGTAACGTTTAATGTACCGCGTGGAAGGACAACTGCCGTCTTAGGCCCATCAGGTACTGGGAAATCAGTTCTTTTGAAGATAATTATTGGACTAATGAGTCCAGAGAAAGGTCAAGTTTTCGTTTTTGGTGAGCCAATAGTCGGTATGAGGATGAAATCCCTTTTCGGAATTAGGAAAAGGTTGGGAGTACTTTTTCAAGATGGAGCTTTGTTTGGCTCACTAAATCTTCTTGAAAATATAGCATTTCCAATGCGTGAGCATACCAGGAAAAGTGAGGTGGAAATTAGACGGAAGGTCTTAGAGTTCGCTGACCTTGTCGGATTAAGTGACCACCTTTCGAAACTTCCCGGTGAGGTATCTGGTGGGATGCGAAAAAGAGCAGGTCTTGCGCGTGCTCTTGTTCTGGAACCTGAAATAGTACTTTTTGATGAACCTGATTCAGGACTTGATCCCGTTAGAGTTGCTTATCTGGATGATTTAGTTGTTAAAGTCCAGCGTGAGACTGGTGCAACGTTCTTTATAATTACCCACAATATAACTTCAGTGATGAGAACAGCAGACTATCTTGGGCTGCTATACAGAGGAGATTTAGCGGCATTTGGTGCAAAAGAGTTGATAAGAACCTCATCAGATCCCTTGGTTCAGCAATTTCTTGAAGGTAGATCTCAAGGACCGATCGGTATGGATGAGATGGCTGATAGCACATAAAGACATTTCCAGAGTAGTTATCACTGTACGTGTTGACAACGCTACGCTAAGACGCTATAGTAAATGACTAAGTAGGAAGTGCAGCATGGAATCCGATGGGCGGCAAGACAATTGGGTCGGCAATGAACAGTTGAGCATTGTCGAGGGTAGATTGGCTAAAGAGTGGGAGAAACTTGCGCAAAATTCTACGAACACTTACTCAACTTGGCCAAAAGAGGAGTCTGAGATGGTGATCTCGGCACTTCTGAAGTTTGCAGATTCGCCTGACGATGAAAATCTAGAAGACGCTATGAAAGTTGCGGCAGAGGCATGGTCAAAAGCTCACGATGATTATGTGGAGATGATTGAACGTTTAGCTTTTTTGATGGAGCTAAGCATACGACCTTTAGAGGATAGTTCGAAGTATAAGCATTCCGTTCGAAAAATTATTGCCTTCGCAGCAGAATCAGTAGTAACGCCATTGAGTGTTCAAGCCTTGATTGATCCCTTAACAGAATGTGGAAACAGAAGAGCGTTTCAAAAATCTATAGAAGTAGTTTTCTCAGAAGCAGTAAGGCATAATTATCCAGTTTCGGTAGTGTCGATAGATCTCGATGGACTGAAGAAGATCAACGACCAGTTGGGGCATGCTGAAGGAGATAAAGCTCTGTCTCAATTGGCCGTGAGTATGCAGCATAGAATGAGAAAGCATGAGCAGCTTTTCAGGGTAGGAGGGGATGAGTTCCTGGCAATTCTGAGCCACTCTTCAACAGAGGACGCTGAAAATCTAATGCAACGTGTTAAGTCTGATGGCGCTCCAAATTTTAGTTGGGGTGTTGCAACTTTTGCCAGCGAAAACATCACTATAGACGAAATTATCGAAAGAGCTGATGCCGATCTATATTTAAGAAGACGTGAACGAAGAGGAGCTATTCTGGATCGGTTGCCAGAGGTAAACAGTTCGAATGTGAGATATTCTAAGCTTAAGCAAGCTGCGCTTGTGGCAGTGTTAGCGTGTCTTTCAATTGCATTCTTTGCAGCTGAACTTGGATCGGGATTACCTCAGGCCAACGTAACTTCGCCCGGTCAATCAACCAATACTCTAAGTGGTACTGGCACAACTGGAATCAATGGAGGGCTCATTGGCACACCTTCGGGTAATTACGCCACTCAAGCTAACAGCGAATTACCGAAAGGCGCAGCTTTGCCGACTTCAAACACGCAGACTAATATTGTTACTTCCACATCCACGTCCTCTAGTCCAGGCACAACAATCACAAGTTCGCCTAGCACTACAGCTGCTGGTTCTCTATCGCCGTTGCTTTTGAGCACATGCACAACGCTTGACACACTTCTTGGTGGACTCTTGGGAGGTTCTAGTAGCACAACGACGTCAGCCTGCTAGAAGGGTGGTTAGGCCAAAAAAAACATTAAGTGCTATGATGTTTGATGAAGGAATTTGAAATTAAAAATGGAGGAATATACTGGGGGAACAGATTCGAATAAAGATGGTGATGAGGAATTATATTCTTTCAACCCGACAAATTACGTGGACCCAGAATCAAATATATTTGGACCTCATTCTTTTTCTTTTAGTCCGCAATATTCAAATAATCTAAATCATGCTTATCCCTACCAAGTACCACTCATGAGTAATTCGAATTATGCGGTTATGTCAGGATATGATCTTTATCCTGGCCCAAATAAAAGTGCAAGTTATAATTCGATGGCGATAGCATCTTTGGTAAGTGCGTTACTTGGTCCAATTTCTTTTATCCCTGTTTCGATACTTGATAATTCGTTTGGTTTTTATACGTTTTATTTTCCTGTTTTGTGGCTTCCAATTGTGGGCTCGATCCTTGCAGTTGTGTTTGGGAAGATAGGATTTTACGAAATAAAACTTGATGGTAAAAGGGGCAAAGGACTAGCAATTGCAGGAATAGTACTAGGGTGCGTGGAATTAGCAGTAATTATTTTACTGTCGTTGCTTTTGCTATTTCTCTTATTTGCTATAAGCAGAGCGTTTTCAGGCAGCGGTTAGAGTCTTCTTTAAAATATGGATTATTGCTAATTAAAAGTTGCTTTTGTGTACCAAGTGTTAATGAGACTGTCGACATTTCAAATGGTAGATGGCAGGAAGTTTGTTAGTGTAAATTCGTAGGTGTGTATTTCTTGGATGGATAGATTGAAGCCTTGCTAGAGTTTCTTTAGTTCTCAACTGATTGCCGATTAGACATAATTAATATGGTAAAAAAGATTTTAATTAGCATTGTTACTTGCTACAGGTAGCGTTTTGATTTTCAAAAAGCGTAAGTTGGTAATTCATGAGATTTAATGCGATAGTTGTTGTCTCGCCAATATGTTAGGAACAATTTAGACAATAGCAACAGTTAATTAACTTTCTTGGACTAAACGTCTAAAATGGTGGCCAAGATAATGGCAGGAGACATAAATGGTGCTTAAGATGAATATGTTTTTAAATTTTCAACTATTAAACTCAGTTTCATAATGTGCCTGGAAACGACTTTGT
>JAJYFT010000046.1 GCA_021790815.1 Actinomycetes bacterium | reverse complement strand
ATTTTCGATGGCAGGTTGGAGGGTAGCTTTTTGTATCGGAAATAGTGAAGTTGTAGGAGCACTGGCTAAGCTTAAAAGTTACCTTGATTACGGTACTTTTCAACCGATTCAAATTGCTGCAACCGTTACTATGAACGAAGCTCCTGACTATCCACTTGAAGTAAATGCAATATATGAAAGCAGAAGAAATGCTTTGTGTGACGGGTTGAATAAGATCGGATGGGAGGTTACTCCTCCAAGAGGTACGATGTTCGTTTGGGCTCCAATTCCTGAAGTGTATAAAGAGATGGGTTCTCTTGAATTTTCAAAATATCTTGTAAGTGAGGCACAGGTTGCCACTTCACCTGGTGTAGGATTTGGTCCGGGTGGTGACGGCTTTATTAGGTTTGCATTAATTGAAAACGAGCAGAGAATTGGTCAAGCGATTAGAAATCTAAAGAAGGGTTTAGTTAAACTTTAACGGCCTTTCCAGTCGCCTACGGTAACCACCAGATCTCATTGCTATGGCCAACGATTTCATACTACATGTTGTCGCAGAGTTCATCCTTCCGTAACTGACTGGAAAGCCAGTAAACTTTAATCCTTTTCAAGATCATCAAGTCCTTCCAGTAGAGTATTCCACGCAAGAGTAGCGCATTTTATTCTTACTGGAAATTTAACAACACCTTGAAGGGCGGCAAGCTCGCCTAAAGATTCAATATCAAATGAAGTTTCGTTATCATCAGAAGATTCAAGAGAGTTTTCATGAATTGTCATCATATTTTTAAATGTTGTGACCTTGTTTCGTGCTTCTTTAATCTGTGATCCTTTAATTGTTTCAGACATTAAAGAAGCTGAGGACTGGCTAATAGAACATCCTCTTCCATCAATTTTTATATTTAAAGTGCCGTCAGGATTTAGATCTAACGTTACTACTATTTCATCTCCACACAACGGATTAAATCCTTCAACACGAACAGCTGTAGGAGTGTTTATTTCACCCTTATTGCGTGGATTTCTATAATGGTCTAGAACTATCTCTCTATAAAGATCTTCTAAGCCTGTCATTGTTCCTCCTCATCCATTTTAAAAGGGTTTTCTTATTCAAGGTTTTTACCTTAAATTGATCTGCTGATTTTTTCATTATTTAAACATCTTTGTAACTACTTTAAGTCCATCTATTAATGCGTCTATATCGCTAAAGTCGTTGTAGCAAGATATCGACGCTCTAGTAGTTGCACTAACACAAAGGTGCCTCATAAGTGGTTTTGCGCAATGGTGTCCTGCGCGGACACACACTGAGTATTCGTCTAGAACTTGAGCTATGTCGTGGGGATGAATTTCATTTAGAGAGAACGATACGAGGCCGCTTCTCTTCTCAATATTACGAGGTCCGTGAATTGCAATATCTTGTGCAAAGGTATCTTGCAAAGAGTCAATCATGTATTTCAATAGAGCTGTCTCGTGCTCGCTTATTGCTTCGTAATCTAATGATTCCAAATATTCGATCCCAGCTTTTAAACCAACTGCTTCTGCGATTGGAGGTGTTCCTGCCTCAAATTTCCACGGTATTTCATTTGGAGTAAATCCATCAATTTTTACGTCCCGTATCATTTCTCCGCCGCCCAAAAACGGGGGCATTGACTCTAATAGATCTTGCTTTCCATATAAGACGCCAATTCCAGTTGGACCAAATATCTTGTGACCGGTGAAAATTAGAAAATCTGCGTCAATATCTATGACATCAATCTTTTTGTGGGGTGCAAATTGAGCGGCATCTAGAATAGTTAGCAATCCGTATTCGTGAGCTTTTTCAACTAGAAACTTAAATGGTGGAACAGTCCCTAAGACATTTGAAGTCATGGTCAGGCTTAAGAGTTTAGAGTCTCTTAGTAGTTCATCAATATCATCTAAAATAAGTTCGCCATTTTGATCTATATCCATAAATTTTAGGTTTATCCCTAGGCGTTCTTTTAGCATCAACCAAGGCACCACATTTGCGTGGTGTTCCATCAATGTCAAGACAACTGAATCTCCTGGTTTTAGATAGTGAACTGAAAGGGAGTTGGAAAGAAGATTGAAAGCTTCGGTAGCATTTTTTGTGAAAACAATCTCCCGTGATGGATGCTCAGCATTTACGAAACGACCAGATTGTATTCGCGCATCTTCAAAAGCGCGAGTTGCATCTTCTGCTAAGGAGTAAACACCACGATGGACGTTGGCATGAGTAGTTTCATAGTAACTGCTCATGGAATCAATAACTGAGCGAGGCTTTTGAGATGTGGCCGCAGAATCCAAGTAAACAAGTTTTGGATACTTTGATTTGGAAAAAATCGGAAAGTCACTTTTGACTTTTGCAACGTCAAGTTTCAACGTTAGACCCTGGTCAGCCATTTGTCGTAGCCGTTTTTATCGATTTCGTTGACCAGTTCTGGTCCACCCTTTTCAACAATATGTCCATCAATAATTAGGTGCACAATGTCTGGAGTTATAAGATCGAATAACCTTTGGTAGTGGGTAATTATTAGCGCCCCTAAATCGGTATTCTCTTTTTTTACTAAGTTAAATCCATCTGCTACAACTTTTAACGCGTCTATATCTAGTCCAGAATCAGTTTCATCAAGTAGCGCTAGAGCTGGAGATAAAAGCGCTAGCTGAAGTATTTCATGTTTTTTCTTCTCTCCTCCACTAAAACCGTCATTTAAGGACCGTTTTTGAAAATCTGGGTCCATTTTAAGCTTTTTCATCCAATCGTTCAATTCAATGCGAGCCTCAAGAACCGACACATCCTTATTGCGCCTGCTTTGCATAGCCATACGCAAGAATTGGTGAACTTTTACGCCTTCGATAGATTCTGGGTGCTGAAAGGCAAGGAAGACACCTCTTTTTGCTCTTTCATCAGGAGGTAGATTAGTTATCTCTTCACCATGAAAAAAGATCTTTCCAGATTCAATACTGTAACCAGGATTGCCCATAATGACGTTTGCAAAAGTAGACTTCCCTGATCCGTTTGGTCCCATTAGTGCGTGAATCTCACCGAGATTAATCTCAAGTGAAACGCCTTTTAGTATCAAATTATCTTGTGCCTTAACGTATAAATCCTCAATTGTAAGCAAATTCTCTCTAAGTTTCATATCACCTTAGTTTATTAGAGTATCTGGTCTGATTAAACAAAATTGAAGATTTTACCTCCATAATTCATATTTTCTGACCGAAATGTGGAGCATAATTTGGTAAATGGATTTTGGTATGTCTCTTATGCGACAGCGTTTTCATTGCCGCCGAACCTTGCATGAAATCTTAATTATTTAAAAAGTTTTGGAATTTAAAGAGTTATTGAGTAAAAACGCAACAAAAATAGTAGCCTGAACGATATACCACTTAAAGGCCAAAGGAAAAGGGAAGTATCTTTACCGAAATTGGAGGAAAATATATGAGAACTAGAGTGAAGAATTACATTAAGTTTGAAAAATTATCGACTTACAAGAGTACAAAGATAGTACTTATCTCTTTACTGGCTTTTCTAATAGTGTTTCCTTCATTTGTGAGCAACGAAACAGTCTTGAAGAAAAACGTGCAAAATGCTTCACTTGTCTCATCGACCGGGTGGACTGGGTACGTTGCAATTCCAGGATCAAACGAAATTATACCTTTTAACACTGTCACTGAAAACTTAGCTTCACCAATTACAGTTGGACAGGGTCAAAGAGCTTTAGCAATTACTCCAAATGATAACACTCTTTATATTTGTAACCAAGCTGGAACAATTTCTTACGTGAACATCAACTCTGGGAGTGGAAGCGGGAACATTGGTATAGGCGGAGGATCCAAGCCGTACTCTATTGCAATCACTCCAAGAGGAACGGTTGCTTATGTAGCTGATTATGGAGGTTCAAAAGTAGTTCCCGTTAATACAGTTACTAATTCACCTGGGTCTACAATTGGAATGCCTTCTAACCCAGACGATGTTGTTGTAACCCCGGATGGGAAAGAACTATTGGTGACCGTTCCGGCATCGAATTTGGTTGAAATAGTATCAACGGCAACGAACTCTATTGTTGGAAGTATTTCAATTATTGATCCAATGTCAATTACAATTGACGATACGGGACAATTTGCTTATGTTGCAAGTCAGTCAGAAAACGAAGTCTTTCCCGTAAGCCTTAGTACGAACTCAGTAGGACAAGGAATAAAAGTTGGAAATAATCCGGTTGATGTGGCTGCATCACCATCGGCAAACTTAGTCTATGTTGCAAATGAAACTGATAATACAGTTAGTGCGATAGATACGAAATTAAATAAAGTAATTGCTACAGTCCCGGTTGGTAAAGGACCGATAGCAATTGCTCTTACGCCAGACGGAAAGATGGCTTATGTAACAAACACAACTGATGGAACGATAACTCCAATCGTAACAGCGACAAATACTACAAATGCAGTCTTTAACGTTGGGGTTGGAGCTGACGCAATTGCAATTGATCCTGATCAGGCTCCAGTTGCTGAGCTAAGTGTCACCCCTGGCGCCGTCGGGTCCGCTACAAGTTTTGATGCTTCAGCGTCGACCGTAAGAGTTGGAACAATAGCTTCATATAGTTGGAACTTTGGAGATGGTTCCAGCGAAACAACTATTGTTCCAACTGCGACGCACACTTATATTGCAGCTGGAACTTATTTAGCAAGTGTAACTGAAACCGATTCAGCTGGGACTTCTACGACAAGAGTATTTTTAGGTCAGAGCATGTCTAAAAATGGTGGCCCAATTGCGGTTGCATCTAGAGATGTAACAATTGGATCTCCTGCTACGCCTGGCTGGCTAGGATTTGTAGCGAATTTTGGATCTAATACAGTATCGGTGTTTAACGTATCAACCAATGCCATTGTCGCAACAGTGCCTGTAGGGGTTGGACCAGCAGCAGTTGCTATTAGTCCTGATGCTAAAAGTGTTTATGTAGCTAACAGTACTGATGGTACTGTTAGCGTAATTGATGTTGCAACGCTAAAAGTTGTCAATACATTTAGTGTTGGAACAGATCCTGACGCAATTGCAATTTCACCTGATGGGTCAAGTGCATTTGTTGCTTTAGGCGGTTCAAACTCTGTGGTAAAGATTGAGCTAAACAACGATAGCGTTAGTTCGCCTATCTCAGTTGGGACAAAACCCGATGCAATTGCAATAAATGGAGCTTATGTGTTTGTTGCAAATTATAATTCAGGAAATGTTTCAGTTATAGATTCCTCAAATAGCACAGTATTCACTACAATTCCGGTTGGAACTAACCCATTTGCTATTGAGACAACACCTAATGATGCAATGCTTTATGTTGTAAATAAAGGTTCACAAAACGTTACACCAATTGATTCAAGATCATTGCTTCCAATGGGTACAATAACAGTTGGTGCAAATCCCGATGCAATTGCAATTTCACCTGATGGGAACTCCGTTTATGTAGCTTCACCGACTTCGGTTTCACTGATTAATCCTGTCATAAACACAGTTTCTAACTCGTTGACCGCAGGGGTGGATTTAAGTGCTTTGGCTATAACACCAAATGGAACTAGCGTGTACTTGGTTGATGAGACAAATGGGAGTGTTACTCCATCAGCAAGCGATCTGTCTACTCAGTCGACTGCATTTACAGTTGGGACAAAACCCGATGCAATTGCAATAACTCCAGACCAAGGTCCAATTGCTTCTTTGAGTACGAAGGTTGGAGCACCAGGTTCGGCTACAACTTTTGATGCCTCGGGCTCTACGGTAGCGTATGGTTCGATAAGCGTTTATTCTTGGAACTTTGGCGATGGTTCAAGCGACTTAACAACTGTTGCTAACAGTAGTCATGTATACAGTTCTTGTGGTACATATTACGCAACTGTAACTGAGGTAAGTACCGGTTCTGCTTCATCTATCCAAGTTTTCACCGGACAAACGACGTTAGTAAACGGTTCTGTTTTGGCAGTTTCTACAGTTACCGTCAATGTTCCCGGTTGCCCAAAACCTAACTATGAGGCGTTGGTAAGTGAACCAAAAGGAACTTCGATTGAAGTATTAAACCTTGGAAATAACGCAGTTTCGAGCTCCATTGCATTACCCACAGGAGTTTCTGCCACAGACGTATTCACGACACAGAGTAGCCAGTACGCTTTAGTTACTAACGGAACTACGCAGTCTTTGGATGCAATTAGTAATCTTAAGATCGGTACTTCATTGCTATTGAACGGAACTGTTCTCCCTTCAGTTGGAGGGATTTCACCGGATGGAAACTCACTGTATCTAGCAAGTTCAAGCCTAAGTCAGATAGTTCCAATTGCCTTAAACCTAATGACTCAAGGCCAGGCAATAAGTATCCCAGCTCCTGCAAGCAGTCTTGTGGTAACTGTTGATGGACGGTATCTTTTGGCTTCAATTCCAACTCTAAATGAAGTAGTAAAAATAGATTTAAGTACGAAGGCAATTGTTGCGACACTTAACTTAAGCGGACCTATATCTGCAATGAGTTTAACGCCGAATGGTGCCTTCGTACTGCTAATATCATCAAGTGGATCAAAAGTATACTCGATCTCAATTGGATCTTTTCAGCTAAATACAAGTGCTTCAACAGTTTCTTCTCCGAGTGCTATTGTGGTGACCTCAGACGGACAAGATGCCATCTTGTCTCAACCAAGTAGTGTCTCTGTTGTTTCAGTGGCTTCTCTAGCGAACGTATCGACCGTTGCGCTTGGAGTTAGTTCTACTCAAGCGGTGCAAGTGACACCAGACGGATCAAGTGCATACATTGTTGGAACCACTTCCAATGAGACTATTGGACTCAATATCTCCAGTGCATCTTTAGATTCTCCAATAGCTCTAAAAGCTGCACCATCTGCGATTGTAATACTGCCAGATCAAGCTCCAGTAGCTTCGTTGGATATTATTGGAATTCCAACTGTTGGTTATCCGACAACTTTTGATGCTTATGGATCACAAATTAGTAACGGCGAGATAACAAACTATTCCTGGACTTTTGGTGACGGGTCAACCGCAAGTACTTCTGTCCCGAGCGTCCAACATACTTTCACAAGTGATGGGAGCTTTACTGCAACAGTAACTGAAACCGACTCATCTGGAAATTCCACCACAACAATATTTAACGGAAATGCAGTTTTGGACCTTGGGTCAGCAGCTGCACAGGCATCTCTGTCTTTTTCTGTCTTAGGAGTTTATGTCCCAATTACGCCAACCAGGGTATGTGATACACGTTTTGGAACTGGA
Organism: Actinomycetes bacterium; assembly: GCA_021790815.1. GTDB lineage: Bacteria > Actinomycetota > Acidimicrobiia > Acidimicrobiales > JABEUL01 > JAJYFT01. Next base: position 8,496 of record JAJYFT010000046.1, on the reverse strand, counting down.
ATTGCAGCAAATCAGTGCAACTCAAATGGAACTAAAAGTGGAGCGCTACAAGATAAAGGTATCCTTACCGTTCAAATTCCCAATGAAAATAGCGACAATGTTCCAACAACTGCGCTAGCAGCTGTCATAAATATAACCGCAATATCTAGTTCAACTTCGGCGCCAGGAGGCTACCTGACCGTTTGGCCGACAGGATCGACTATGCCTGTTGCTTCCACGGTGAACTTTACTCCAGGCGACATAGTTCCGAATTTGAGTGAGATAGCGTTGGGCACAAATGGAGACATTAGTATCTATAACTATGTTGGTCCGACTGATGTCCTAATTGATGTCGAAGGCTATGTTGGGTCGTATGCTACAACCGGTGGGTTATTCGATTCAATCTCCCCAGTTAGAATTTGCGATACTCGAAAAGCTAATGGGACTAGCATCGTTTCTAATCAATGTGATACAAATGGAAACTCTACTCTAACGAGCAGTAATGAAACAATTAAAGTTCAAATTGGAGGTTTGGATTCTATTCCATCATCGTCATTGGTTGCGGTTGTTCTTAATGTAACGGCAACCAATACATCGGCTTGGAGTTTCTTTACCGTTTGGCCGTCCGGTACCGAACCTGTTGCTTCGAACTTGAATTGGACAAGTGGAGGTGAGACTGTTGCCAATAGAGTTATTGTTTCTGTATCAAGCTCTGGGTCGATTGAGATTGCAAATGGGTTTGGAAATGCAGATTTAATAGTAGACGTAAGTGGGTACTATGAATCTGGGAATAGTTCAAATTTGACTGCTTTTACCGGTGAAACTCCTACAAGAATCTGTGATACAAGAGCTAACAGCACTTATCCTTACCAAGGCCAAACTTTAAATGCAGGTAGCACGTTAGCTGTTCAAGTTTCTGGGCGTGGAGGAGTGCCAAGTATGAACTCTTCATCTGCTCCAGTTGCTGCTGTCTTAAATGTCACGGCAACGAATACGACATCTTATAGCTATGCAACGATTTGGCCGGATAAGACAACGCAGCCTCCTAGTTCAGATTTAAACTGGTCTTCTGGTGGAGTTACGCGAGCAAATCTAGTCATAGTGAAATTAGGATCAGATGGAATGGTAGATGTCTTTAACTCCCTGGGAAGCGTGGACATTATAATTGATGTAGTGGGTTGGTACTCAGCACCTATATCAACTGTCACATCCGCACAGGCTAACTTGAACTCTGTGGTGACCGACGCTAATACTGCTTACACAAGTGACGCATCCAATTTTGGTACAAGTAACACTGACCTGATTAGTCAGTTACAAGGTTTACAAAGTACAGTTAGTGTGGTAGATGGAACAGTTAGTGATTCGTACTCAGAAAGTGAGGTTGCTGTAACTGCTACGGATTGCACTACAGGCACTATGGTGCCACTACAAAATGGAGCCAACTGTCAAGAGGCATCATTTAGTGTGTTCTCTCCATCAAATGATACTTGTTACTATGAATTCGTAAATAATGCTTCATCAACACCAGTTTCAATAAATACCTTCCCCGGGGTATCAAATGATACTAAAGTTGGGACCTATTATTCAACTATGACATTGAGTTCTGGAAATTATGGGTGCTCTCCAGTTGTTGATGATCCAATGATGTGGAATAGCACTTCATTTTTAAGTGATGCGCAGCTTACCCTGCTTGTAACGTACAATGTAGCTCATAATGCGATCGAACAGTTGGTAAGCACCGATGGAGGAAGTTTCGGAACAAGCACAACTCCTCTTTACTCTCAGCTGCAGAGCTTAAATCTTTCAGGTTACACATTTGTTAACGGAGAGAACACTCTTTCAAACTCTCTGACCACGGTTTCTGTCACTGCTACTGATTGTACGGCAGGAACTGGATCCGGCACTCCACTCCAAAATGGGACTAACTGCGGAGAGGAGTCAATGGCGATAGGAGACCCAGTTGACAACTCTTGTTTCTATGAGATCATTTACGGTGGCTATGGAACCAGTCCCGTAACAATTAATGGTCTCGATAGTTCTGCAGTTGAGTATTCTGCCTATGCTCCAATGCTTACGAGCAGTGGGTGTTCACCGGTAAGTGACGATCCGACCAATTGGGGACAAGTTAGCGCTGCCGGACAAGCAATGCATGGAATTGCTACAGTTAATATTGCACTCAACACGATTTATACGCAAGACGTGCAAGAGTTTGGGACCGGAACTTCAGGAAACTACCTTTATCAGCAGCTCACTTCTTTAATGCAGTCTTCAACGTCAATAGATGCATTCGGAATTGATGGTTCAACTAATATGTCACTTAATGATACTGAAGTTGCATTAACTGCTACTGATTGTACAGCAGGAACTGGGTCTGGCACTCCACTTCAAAATGGGACTAACTGCCAAATTGCATCAGACGCTACATTTGATCTCTCGCAGTATACGTGTTACTACTTAATAGTAGACAAGGATAGTAGTAACGTTTACTCTTGGAATGGGGACACGAATCTTAAACCAGGATATTATTTTGCCACTCTGCCAAAGATGATAGGTGATAATGGGTGCTCAGCGGTAAATGACAACCCTACAAATTGGGCATTTTATTAGAGGTACAAATATGTGCGCCATCTGACGCACTTACTTTCCAGGCTCTCAAGTTGAGACTACCTAGTTCAATTGAGCCTGGTTCACATACTGCTACAATACACCCACCGAATCCAGCTCCTGTGAGTCTGGCGCCGTAGACACCTTTGATGGTTAAAAGAGAGTCTACTAGGTTGTCTAGCGCCGGTATCGAAACTTCAAAATCTTCTTTAAGTGATTTGTGACTTTCAACCATAAGTGTTCCAAAACTATTGATGTCGCCACTATGTAGTAGTTCTTTAGCTTGTAAAACTCTTTGGGATTCGGAAATAAAATGGCGGGCACGTTTTAGCAGTACTCTGTCTTTTACCATTTTAAGCTGATCATCTGAAGAATAATCTAACCTTCCAACTAGAGTTTCAAGTTTTTTAAACTCATTGAATCGTTCTTTATATTTCGATGAGGAAAGTTCACGACGCACTCCAGAGTGGACCACTATAATTTCAAAATTTTCAGGCAAAGTAATGTACTCATAAGACAGATCATCAAAGTTTAATAGTATTGCTGATCCCTTTTTACCGAATATAATTGCCATCTGATCGAGGAGTCCGCCAGTTACTCCAGTAGCTAAACGTTCAGTTGTTTGTAAGAATTTTGCTAAGTCGATACCTTTTCTGTTTGCTCCAAACACAAGCCCTACAGCGGTTTGAAGTGCAGCCGAAGATGAAAGTCCGGAACCTAGAGGCAGAGTTGATTTAATTTTTAGCTTACCAAATGGCCTATTTGGAACTGATTCAGCTAAAGCAACGATGTGTTTTGCCCAGTTCATATTGAGAGGAAGTTTGTCAATCGAGGTGTCTTTTGTAATGTCTACACTGCCCTCGTATAAGTCTGAAGTGACGTTTAATTGCGCACTTGAGGGGTCAATTATTAAGGTGGCGCAAGTGTCTAGATCCGTTGCAATTGGAAGTGATAGTCCATACGCATAATCAGTATGGTCTCCAATGAGGTTCACTCTTCCTGGGGCGCAAGCAGTAATCTTATCTAACATAGCTTCTAATATATCTCAACTGTTTCTTTAAATGTCTATGTTTAATGCTTGTGTTAACCAGCTTCAATCTGTTCTATTTTAATTTGAGCATCACTTTCAACGTTATCCTCAGTTTGTGTTATTTCTAGTCTGTGTTATTTCCAGTCTGTGTTATTTCCAAGTTTGTGTTATTTCCAAGTTTGTGTTATTTCCAAGTTTGTGTGGTGCCAATGTCACATAAGTCTCTTTAGATTGTGATTGAAGGACTGCGGGTTTGTCTAAAATTGGACTCTCTGACTCTGCATCGTTAAATGGGTTGATTAAAAGTGTTGCTTCTGTTGAATCTAGGCGCAAGTCTTTTGCGAATGGGTCCTCAATGTCAATTTGAGTGTCAAGATTCGATAAACTCTTGATTAAATCAATTGTTTCCCACTCTTGTGAAGTATAGAGGTCAAAATTATCAGAGAGAACGGTAAAGTTTCCTGTTCCGAGTGTAGTTCCGAGAGCCATGTTTCTTTCGTGCTCAGTTAACATCGTATCTTTTTGCCTTAGCATAAGACAGTCTGGATCATTTATCCAAAGTCTTCTATGAAGTGGCGCTCTTAACAAAGAAGAGACGATAGCATTCTTTTGAGAGGGCGAAGTTTCGCTAAATCCAAAAAAACTTGCTCTTTCATCCCAAAATGGTGCCGTGTCAGCAGATACTCTCATTGCGTCAACAAGCCCGACTGCTGGACCGAACGGACATCCACATCCAAGCAAAAAGGAGTCTTCCCCAATGCCTTTTCTCACCGCTTCAATTCCTTTCACGAGTGCTTCCGCACGAGTTAGGGTTTCCACGTTGCGTACACCCTTCATTGCCGCCGCAAAACAAAAATCTATTTTAAAGTATGTATATCCAGCTTGTTTTAACTGGGCAAAGGTACTTTCAATGTAGTTAAGAACGTTGTCATTTGTCGTATCAAGTGCATATGCCCATCCGCCCCAAGAAAGTGGATTAAAAATTGCTTTAAGAGGTTCATCTGTGCTTAAGTCCCTAACAGCCCATTCAGGATGAGTCTTGAAAAGTTCGCTAGTTTCATCGAAAAGAAACGGTGCGGTCCAAATTCCAGCTACTTTTGTATGTTTTAATATGGTCTGTCCCATTTGTGGATGTTTGCCCGACCAATCTTCTCTTGGGTTTAACCAATCGCCTACGTGGTTTTGAAAGCCATCGTCTACTTGAACTAGATCTATGTTGTGCTCGCCGCATACTTTTGCCGCATCTTCTATGATTTGAGGTGTCACAGCTGTAAAGTATTGATACCACGAACACCAGCCAATTTGAGATTTCGCGTTCGTTCTCGCTTTTGCTTGTTCTCCCCAAAGAGTTGCAAATTCAGAGTAGCTTGCGCCAGCATCTTGGCCCGTTACAAATAGTGGATCAAGTACCCTTTTGTCACCAGCGACTAGGAGAGTGTCATCAAGATGCGCAACTGCAGAAATAAACTCAGACGTGTAAGTAAATGTCCCAATGTGTGATTTACCATCTAACCAGCCTAGTAAGACATCATTTTCACCTCGCGCAATTACAAATTGATCTGAAGTACCAACTTTCCCTAATGAATCTACATCGCCGTAGTAGGTTGCTTTTATGAATTCAGGAGCGCTTTCTCTTTCAGAGTGAGTGTCTGTTGATTCTGAAACTATAACGGGAGACCAGCTTTGAAATCCTTGTTCAAAAATCTTAAAAGACTTGACGGCGAATTTGAGCTCCAGCTTTTTGAGGCGTACCTGAGCTTTAGCTTTTAACAAGTTTGACCGAATGCTGGTGGTATATTTGGTGCCACTTCCAAGTTCAAGAGTCGTTAACTCTATTTCAAGACCTTGATCAGTCTCGATAATGCGAGTGTCGCTATGAGCTATGTCGCCAATCTCTTCGCTGCTAAAAGTTTGACAAGTGTCATCGTGGTAGACAGTAATAGAGTCCAAAAAGTACATAATAGTTAGACCTTAACCTGCTGAAAGTTTTCGATAATTGTACGGTACTTTGAGGCTGAATCGTAACCCATTGAATCGGTGTCTAGAATCTTTATTCCCCTCTCTCGATCAACTCCAAATATTCCAAATCTGGGTTCGTAACTTCCCCATTCGTAGTTGTCGGCGTAAGTCCAGTGCCAATATCCCGTAACGTTTACTCCGTCTAAAATTGCTCGCTTGACAGCGTTAATGTTTTCATCGAGGTACTGTGGTCTCGTCCAGCCGTCCAAGCGTTGAAATGAACGACCATTTTTAACTCTGTTGCACATTCCATTTTCAACGACCCAAAGATCTAATCCTGTTTCGGCATTAGCTAAAAGGTACTTATAGAAAAGTTCTGGATTTGGAGGATCATCCCAAAGCAATGTTCCTGGAAGCCAGTTTCGTCCGCCAGCTGTCTTGTGTCCTGGAAGTTTAAAATGGCTAGGGGTAACTGGATTATAAAAGTCAAGTTGAATTACATCTAGGAATTTATCAAAATCAAGACTGTAAATAAGATCTACGGTGCTACTAAATGTTTTTAATGGTTCAATAAGCTTTCCAAGTAAGCCTGAGATACGCATATTCGTGCTTGAACCATCATCAATATTTTCTAAGTACGTTTTGCGTCTTTCATTTAACCAGGGTCTCAAATCCTTTTTTTGTATATTGTAATGTTTAGCAAGCAAAATATCTGTAATTGCTTTTTCTAGTTCGTAAGTAGAGAAACAGAAATTATTTATTCCAACTATTGATTCTGGCTGAGCTTCTTTGATCGCTGCGTATCCAAGTACGTGAGAGTAGATCTGATTGTTAAGTGACGCTGCTGCCTTTTTAATTTTAAGGCTGTCTCCGGGAGGAAACATTCCTGTGAAGTATGACATTATTGAGTTTATATTTGGTTCATTGAGCGTAACCCAGTTGTTACAAAGATCTTTAAAATTGTCTAGAACTATAGATACCCAATTCTTATAATGGTCTGAAATATTGGTTGACAACCAAGGATCAACGCCTAAATAAGCAGGAGTTGTAAAATGCAATATGCTTATTAGTGGTTCTAGACCACGGTTTAAACACGCTTCTAGGATTTTTCTGTAGTGATTAATCGCTTCTATGTCGATTTTCCTGTCAGGCATGACACGACTCCACTCAACTGATAATCGAAAAGAATTGCACCCTAATGATGCGATTCTGTCGAGGTGTTCCTCGTAACGGTTCCAAAAGTCAATAGAGAGTCCGGATGGTTCAACTTTGCCTAAAGTTTCCCATTCGCTCCACTGATTTGCAGGTTCGTTTTGTCCATTATATCCACCCTCAATTTGAAACCCAGCGGTTGCGACACCAAACTTAAACTTTGAATTCTCTATTTTTGTCATACTACCAAGTGTTACCGATTTTTGCTTGTAATGTGTAAAAAATGTAAAAGTGTATGAGTTGATGTATTTTTAGCGAGATTTATTTGACATGTGCCAATATCTCAATAAGAATGATTTATTAAACAGAGTTATTTAGGCAAAAGTATTTCACAAAGAAGAAAGTTTTATATTACATTTTTCTAGGTCGCGGATTTTGGCAAAAGTAACTCTTTAGTAGATTGGTTAAAACGGCAGATTTTTAAAGGTTTTGGATTTAATGGAGGTCGCTTTATGACAAGAATTTCCGTGAACGGAATAAAGCTTGAAGTTGAAGTAAGTGGAAGAACAGACGATGAACCGGTTCTATTAATTTGCGGATTAGCAGGTCAGTTGATAGATTGGAAAGACGAATTTGTCCAATTGCTAAACAATATGGGTTTTTTTGTAATTCGTTTTGACAATAGAGACTCAGGGCTTTCAACTCATATCGATCCAACTAACAGTCCAAAGGACGGAATACCTTATTCATTGAGCGATTTTGCGACAGACGCCTCCTTACTCCTTGATTCTCTTGGGATTTGCTCGGCTCACATCGTTGGTGCTTCTATGGGGGGCATGATCGCTCAAGTGCTTGCAATCGAGCATCCTGAAAAGGTGAAATCGTTAGTCTCAATAATGTCTAATACAGGTGCCACAGGAGTAGGAGCCCCTAATAATGAGATTATTGGGGAGATTTTTGTTCCACCTCCTGAGTCGCGTGACGAGGTAGTAGAGCACGAACTTAAAATAGCGCGATTGATCTCTTCTCCTGGCTATATTTTTGACGAAGTGGCTGAGAGAGACTACATAATTGAAAAATATGAACGTTCATATGATCCTCAAGGTGTAGTACGGCAACTAATGGCTATACTTTACGCAAAAGATAGAACGAGTGATCTACGCGAATTGGATGTTCCTGCAGCTGTAATACATGGGAAAGCTGATGTATTAGTTAATGTATCAGGTGGAATTGCTACTCATGAGGCGATTAAAAACTCCACTTTACACTTGTTTGAAGGTATGAGCCACGACATTCCTCGTGAGCTGTATAAAGACATTGTCGATATAATTGATGAGAACGCAAAAAGGGCGAATAAGTGAAAAATGGATTAGAAGATGGCAGTGGTCCGTTAAATGGGCTCTTTGTAGTTGAAATTGCTGGGATTGGGCCAGGTCCATTTGCAGCGATGTGCCTGGCAGATCTAGGTGCAACAGTTGTCAGAGTTGACAGAGCAGAATCTGTTCAGAGTGATGCAAAGTCAGGGGCTAAAGGTTTTCAGGCTTCGGATCTAATGAATAGAAACAGATATTCAATAGGGGTAAACTTAAAATCTGAATTTGGGCGAAGTGTCGTTTTAGATCTCGTTAAGAAGTCGGATGCTTTAATCGAGGGATTTAGGCCGGGCGTAGCGGAGAGACTTGGAATTGGACCTGAGGACTGTTTTAAAGTGAATAAGAAATTGATTTATGGTCGAATGACAGGTTTTGGTCAAGATGGTCCTTTAAAGGATC
>JAJYFT010000147.1 GCA_021790815.1 Actinomycetes bacterium | reverse complement strand
GGCGCAAAATATAGCGAAGTTGACGTAGATGGAGTAAAAGGAGAATGGATTGAATTTGATGAATTTGATTCCAACGGTCTCACAATGCTTTATCTTCACGGTGGAGGATACTGTTCCGGTTCAATTACCTCTCACAGGAAGTTGGCAGCAAACCTTGGGAAATCAGGACATATTAGAAGGTCTCTCATTGTGGATTACAAGTTAGCCCCTGAAAATCCATTTCCAATGGGATTATCTGATTGTGCTCGTTCGTTCGAATACTTATCCAACGAGATCGATTGCGAAAAAATACTCGTTGCGGGAGACTCTGCTGGAGGAGGAATGTCACTTGCTTTAACGGTTGATCGTCAACTAAAAGGATTGAACAAACCTGACATGCTCTTTTTAATGTCTCCATGGACAGACCTCACAATCTCTGGAGAGTCAATTGCGAGGAATAAGGAAATTGATCCAATGCTCCGTATTGAAGACTTGAATGAGATGTCGGATGCGTATGCAGGAGGTCGTGACAAAACTGACGTTTTAATGTCGCCCCTATTTGCAAATGTTACAGAGTTTCCCCCCACGTATATTCAGGTTGGGAGTCGTGAAATAGTGTTAGATGATAGTTTGCGACTTAAAGATAAACTTGAAGGCGCAGATGTTGATGTCAAGCTTGATGTATTTGACGATATGTTCCATGTTTTTCAAATGTGCGCAATGCTGGCCCCGGAACCAGACGATGCGTTATTAAGGTTTGGAGCTTGGGTGAAAGAAAAAATGGGCAATTGAGAAGTATTTCTTATTAGTGAATGTGAATATCTAATTTGTTGGCAAGAGCCCAGGGACAACTCGTCATTTGAAATTAGAAAAATGTTAGAGTTAAAATCCCATTCCTTCAGGAAGAATTGCGTGTATTAACGAGGGCCCCGGAGTATTAATGCTTTTCTTGAATTCGTCGTGAAAACTTTGGACCGTATCAACTCTGACTGCTGGAACTCCTAAGCCCTTGGATATGGATACAAAGTCTATGTCTGGTTTCGAGATATCGAGCATTGATGATGCAATATCACCTGGGGCATCGGCACCAACTCGGTCTAACTCCATTTTTAGAACTGCGTAGCGTCTGTTGTCTAGTATCACTGTTGTCACGTCCAAAGATTCTCTAGCCTGTGTCCAAAGTGCCTGAATGGTATACAATGCAGATCCATCAGCTTCTAAAGATATGATGCGCCGATTTTTGGCTCCAAGTGCAGCTCCGGTAGCAAGGGGTAGGCCTTGACCGATGGATCCGCCCGTTAAACAGAGCCAGTCGTGTGGCGGACACCCTTGCGTTGCGCCATTTAAGAAAATGCCTGCGGTGTTACTTTCGTCAGATACTACAGCACCTTCAGGGAGTAGCATCCCAACCACATTAGCTAAGTTGTCTGCTTTAAGTGGCCCATCTATTAATTCATTAAATCCAATACTTGGTGTTTCAACTTTGTTGTTCTCAACACCTAAATATCTAGCCAAGTCATCTAATGCTCTGACTGAATCGTCTATGTTGCTTGCAAGAGTATGAACAGTGGCACCTTCTGGGACTAAGTAACTTGGTTTATTTGGATACGCAAAAAATGACACTGGTGCTTTTGTGTCAATCAAAATTAGGTGTTTTACGTTTGCTAGTTGACTTTCAATAAACTCTGCTAAATATCCAAGTCTCTCCACCTTTGGAATAGACGCACCTCTTTCTAGGCGTGCAGGAAAAGTTTCAGCAAGTAGTTTCACGTTAAATTGCTGACATACCTGCGCAGCGCTAGTGAGGCCTCTTTCCAGTAACGTTTTCCCACCTAGTAAAAATGCCACGGATTCTTCGCCTTTAATAATGTTTCCGATCTCTTCAATGGTGGAGTCGTCGACAGTATTCAGTTTTGTCTTAATAGCTGGCTCAACTGGCCCTGTGCTCTCTCCCCAGGATAGATCGGCAGGAAGAAGTAAGGTTGCAACACCAGCAGGGGGACCGTATGATGCCGCGACACATTCAGCAGCGTCGATTGCTAAGGTTTCACTTGACTTGACAGACCTAAACCAAGATGAGACAGGAAGAGCTAAACCTTCAATGTCAGACTCTAGAGGTGCATCAAAGCCGTGGTGGTAAGTTGCATGATCACCAACTATGTTTACTACGGGAGTGTATGCTCTTTTTGCGTTATGTAAATTAGCTATTCCATTTGCAAGTCCGGGTCCGAGGTGTAGTAGAGTCGCGGCTGGCTTTTGGCTCATTCTGCCATAGCCGTCAGCTGCGCCTGTAACTGCCCCTTCGAATAGACCCAGTACACTTTTCATCTCACTTACATCGTCAAGGCTCTTTACGAAATGCATTTCTGAGGTGCCAGGATTCATAAAGCAGGTATCTATACCTGACTTAACGAGGGTGTGTAGTAGGGTTCGTGCTCCGTTCATAGTTTCTCCTTGTAATGAAATCAACTAGCTTCCAAGCACGTGGCCAGGATTAAGTATTCCGCTTGGATCAAATAACTCTTTGATCTTTTTCTCTAATTGTATCTTTATAGGGTCTTCAAGCGCCAAAAAGTACGGAAGTTTTTCTACTCCAATTCCATGCTCACCAGATATTGCACCCCCTAAGTCTATTGCTGTTTTCAATATGCTCATCATCGTTGTGTGTTTGACGTCTTTGTCTTTTTGGAAAAGAGACAAGTGTACATTTCCATCACCAACATGTCCACAACCAGCTATAAAGGAGCCGCTTTCTGCAGCAATCTGCGTAACCGTACTCAGATAATTTGGCATCTCTTTTCGTGGAAGTACCGCATCAATTACGTCATCTGCGCCACTTGCTTTTGCAACCCAGAAAGCTTTCTCTCGTGCATCGATAAGTGCTTCAGCTTTTGAATTTGGTAGTATGTAAATGTCAAGTGCTCCATAAGACCCAAGTAGTTCGCAGAGAGTCTCAATATCCTCGTCTACTCTAGATTGATTAATATTTTCCAAAACGACTACTAAATATGCCATTGCTTGATCTTGAATATCCTTAGGAATTGCAAGGTCGAGTCCCACATTTTTGGTGGCAGAAGCCATAGCTAGAAAATCTAGATATTCAAGTACACTTGGGGAAAGTCCGGAGGAGATAATTTTTGGCACAGCACTTGCTATTTCATCAAGTGAAGCAAAAGGTGCCAATACCGTGCCATATGATATTGGTTTTGGCTGAAGTTTTAAAAAGATCTTGGTAACGATGCCAAGAGTACCTTCTGATCCGATTAGGAGCTGATTTAAATCGTAGCCAGACGAGGATTTCACAAATTTCCCCCCCGTATTAATGATTTCCCCAGTGCCTAATACAGTTTCTAGTCCCAAGACATGGTGTCTAGTAACACCAAAGCGAATAGCTCTCATGCCACCAGCATTAGTAGCCACATTTCCTCCTAATGATGCGCTAGATTCACCAGGCCGAACTGGATAGAAAAGAGAGTACGGTTCAAGCGCAGTTTCGAGCTGATTTAAAGTTACACCCGGTTCAACAACTGCAACATGGTTATCAATGTCAACTTCTAGAATCGAGTTCATTCTGTCAAATGCTAAAACAATTCCACCTGGACTTGGCAGTGCACCACCACTCATACCAGATCCACTTCCTCTTGGGGTAATTGGAATATTCTTATCTTTGCAAATATTTACAATACTTGCAACTTCAGATGAACTTATGGGGAAAACGACATAATCAGGGAAAATCGGGTCACGGCCGAGTGCTTCGTCGTGCGTATAGTCTAAAGAAATATTTTCACCGGTTCTTACTCTTTCAACTGAGGTAATTGAAACTAATTGATCGTATATTTCGTTCACACTTTAAGACTAGTAGAAATAAAGATAAAAGAGTAAATCTTTTTAAGATGCTTTTAGATTCAATAATTACAAGTATGTTCATCAAGGTAAAGAGTCTCTACATAGTAGAGAATTTGTGAGTTTTGGCTTCTTTTGTACGTAGGTTCTTTAGAAGAGCCAAAAGTATGAACACCATGAGTAAATGCGTACTTCTGTAAGAGTTTTTGCCTACATCGTGTACGCCATAGATATTTTCAATACTTAGTGGTTGTAATCTTTACCTAATATAGGTTTGCTACAAAATGTGTTTAAATGAAGATTTAGCCAAATTCAATGGAAGAAAACTCTTTTAGTTTATGAAGTCTGTGAATAGCCTCAATAAACCTAACAGTTCCAGATTTAGATCTCATGACAAGCGACTGCGTTGTAGCCCCCAAAGAAGTGTATCTCACTCCCTTTAAGAGCTCCCCATCAGTAATTCCAGTAGCAGCAAAAAAACAGT
>JAJYFT010000146.1 GCA_021790815.1 Actinomycetes bacterium | reverse complement strand
TTGGATCTACGGTAAACGAGCCTTGACCATTCCCTAAATTTGTACCAGGGTTATTTGAATAGTCAGGGAACATTGGGGAAGAAGCTCCAATTGAACCGGAATAAAGTGACGTTGTCGGATCGTCCTGAAGATTCCAATATGACATAGGGATATAGCTTTGAACAACATTATTATAACTTGTCGTAGAAGTTTGAGAGTAGAGCGTATTTACTTGTATTGCCGAGAGAACGCTACTAAAAACAGCCATTTCAGCCAATGATCCTGTAAAGTATCTATTTGTCGGACCGTCTGGCCAATATTGTGTAGCATTAGACCACCCTAAATGCCACCATCCACCATAAACTTGGGCTGGATCTCCATTTGCTAAAGGCAATGTTTCATCGTTAATATTGCCTGCTACTAGCGCTCCATCTACATACAATAAAACTGTAGCTCGAGTTAAACTTACTGGTTGGACGGTGACTACAACGAAATGCCACACATTGTCATTGTAAGTACTAGGACTTTTTAACTCATAGATTTGATTTGGATAAACTCCAAATACAACATGTCCTGTATTATCAATCCAAATGTGTCTATCCCAATTGCTCTGTCCTGTATTGGATTGAGAGTTAGTAAATCCAACTATAGAACCGTCAGTGGTTGTTTTGAACCAGGCTGCAATTGAAAATGTTTGAGGTCCTGGAGAAGAATAAAATGCAATCGGAGGTCCGTTTAAAGTTTCACCCCAACCTGTTACGCCATTGAAGCTAACTGCATCAGAGTTAGGCCCTAATTGGGGCGGACCGGGTTGCAAATAGTTTACGCCTCCCACTGCTAATCCAGTATTGGTTCCAGCTGAAGAGGTGTCGGCAAATTCTTGAACGCCACAGGTGTTAACGGTTGAAATCCTTGCAGCTTGAGGCTTTAACGAACCATTATTTTCAAGAATTGTTGTATTTGAACTTCCAATGTTTGGACTTATGGGATAGGTGCTACAAAAAGAGCTATTTGAAGTAATTGAGCTAGTGCTATTCGTGCTTGAAATACAGTTACTTGCATTTATAGTGTCTCCCAGGAGAAGACTTCCGCTTGAATAGTTTGAACTGCCATTTTGATTAATTGCACTGAAATTACCATATGCAATTTTATTGAATGATATTAAAAATACAACTGCAGAAAATAAGAGCAACGCAACCAATAGGCGCCTTTTTTTCAACAACAGTCTAAAGATTGCATTGCTCATTTTATTAAATTAGTTTAAGTTAGTTGCATTTGGGGCTTACTGAGCCTCGCTCCAAGTCAACGGCAGCGTAGCAGTCAAGCCTTGATCAGCATTGGTGGCAGTAGGATCAAGGGCAACATTTATAAGTATTGTTTCTGAGGCTTGAGAAGCCACATTTGCTGCAAGAGTAACTGCACCATTCGTTGCAAGAGTTGCCAACGTGTATGTATTTGACATTGTCCCAGGACAAGCGACTCCAGTGGGTCCTCCATAGAGACAACTTGCAATGCCTCCAGTATCTTGTTCAATTTGGACATCTACCTTTCCGCAAAATCCAGCTGTGTCACTACCAGTTGATAGCGCATTAGCTCCAACTCCCACTGGATTGCCCGAAACTACACAAGTTGCGCCGGGGGTTAAAGCCATGGATGAGGCTAGCAACGATCCGTTGTTTGTCAATACAACTGAGGTTGTAGTTATTGTGGCTGGAGTGGTTGGTTCTGCCCCTGGAACAGCAACTCCTCCCAAATCATTTGAAGTACAAGCTGAATTTAAATTTGTAGTAATACCGTTTGCAGTATTTGGGCTAGACAAACACGTAATCGCTCCATTAACAACTTCTTCTAAAGTTAAGGTTCCACTAGAGAAGGTGTTGTTGTTGTTAACTATTCCAGCAGTAAACCCTCCCAAAGCAACATAGGCGGTCAAGCTAAGAGCTAACGATGATACAATTCCTACGATTGCAGTAATGATAGATGCTCGCCTTTTATGTTTTTTTTCGTTGTTGCTAATATTCTGATCTTGATTCAATTAAAATCACCCCTTTTATGTATTGTTTGATGTAAATAAATTACTAAATTTTAGTATAACTTTTATACTAATTATTACACTTTACTATTTTATCGCCGATAACTACACAAGTCAAATTTGACAACAAATCTTATTGATATGCAGTAGAGTGGCAGGGTTTGAAAGTCTACGAGAAAATCAGATCACCTCACCAACGATTGAACGCCTCTACAGACTTTGCGTAATCGAAACTAACTCTTAATTCACCACTTGTAACAGTTGCTCCTAAATTGGAATAGCCGACCTCACGGCATTCTCTAGCTCAAGTACACGATTGGAAAAGTGGATCCGATTTTTTTAACCTTATCAAATAAAAATAGCATCTACACTTTTGTCGTCCCAAAATTGAATAACGAGGTTAATATGCACTTTTCTTTCTAGAGTATCCACAACGGGCGCAAATTTGCCGTGTCAGACATATTTGTCTAAGACTCACAAAGTGTTATCCTCATATTAGATCACGTTATCAATAGACATGATCACCATATTCACTATATTTGTTGGCTCTTCCGGCATAGTTATGGGTAATCACGCTAGAAAAACCATAAGTTTATCTTTATTGGACAAGGATTGCATAGTTTACCAGTTGGCCATCTAATTTGTCCCCATTATGCACTAGAACTATACAGACATTTTTAGTTAGCAAAAAACAAGGTTCACCCGGAGCGAAATCAATGTTAGACGCATGGTTAGAACCATCATTAAGTAAAGTCTGAGTTGAAACAAAGGCAACTATTCGTTGCGACCCATTGCATATAGACCAACTAGCAACTCATACTCTAGAGAAGTTAGTGATAAAAATATGGCAAAATTGCGTAGAAGATCAAGACGGAGCAAAAAGGTTTAAAAACTCATGGTTGGCACTCCTCAAAAATGCAGAGGACCTAAATGAGAAACAAGCTATTACATTGCGCAAGCTCAAGCGTAGGGGTGGAGATCTATGGAGTCCATACAAGTTAAAAGAAGCTCTACGTGAAATCTTTGTGGGTGATCTTAACAAAGATGAAGTATCTACCCTACTAACCGATTCAGCTCAAAAGCCTTTAGGAGCAGATTACAGCCATTTGTCACCTTAACATCAACAGGCAGAAAACGAAAAATTCGCACCATAACAACAACTCAATTAGGAATAAATAGTGCCTTTTATGAAGGACTAAATAGACGCATAAGACCCATCATCAACTGAGTCTTTAGCGTTCACTCTGCTAATGCAGCATTAGGTCTAATTATGCTAACGCTTTAACCAATTGAACACATTTTGCCCTATGAAAGAGTTCAGATTAGAAATCCCTAGTTTTGACTCACATCTATGCCTGGAGACTTATAACCACAAAAAAAGAAGTCAAGACAGTTATCTGATTCCATCTCGGTGTTCTTGAATTTTATCCGGAACCCTCATGAACCTGAGCACTCACATATAAGTCGGCAGCGCCAACTTTTTTAGAGTTCGCCCACGTTTAATGTATTTACCTTCGTTAAATTGATCTTCAGAAAGTGGAGGGTTTCGATTACAACGGTGCTGTCTACTGGAAGAATAGCTACTGCTCTTAAGTTTCTGGTCGAAACGGCTGAAAATAAGCTAACAAATTAGTTCGAAGTACAATATAAGCATTGCGAAACAGAACTCACGACGTTAATACACTTCTAATTTTTTCATAATAAGCCCTTAATATTAATGAAGCATGTTCTTTAATAAGAAGACCGTAAGGTATCAGTTTCTACATAGTTATTGATCTAGAAGCTGCTTAGTATATTTGGCAAATGGTGATACATTTGCTTTACAGTTGGAGGATGAAATGACCGAAACAAAAAGATCAAACCAGCCAGAAGCAAAACAACAATATAAACTAACTCATTTACGTTTTTCCTTAAAATCCAGCATTAAAAGGTTCCAAATCCTCTCGATAGTTACCCTTGTTTTAGCAATTAGTGCGTGTACATCCTCGCCTTCACACCTAACAACCGTTTCCGTGAGCTCACAAACACAATTAAGCTTGCCAAGCCCTGGCACATGTAATCAGGGTCCTACTTGTTGTCCACCATCTGTAAGTGGCGTCAACTATTTTGGAAATCTAATTTATGGATACGATTCATATGCAAAACAAGAACTTTATCTCGATGCTTACATCCCATCTGGCATAACAAGTCCAGTTCCTGCAGTCATTGTAGTTCACGGCGGGGATTTTATTGCAGGGTCGAAATGCTCGAATAATTCAGAAGCAGCATATATGGCACAGAACGGCCTTGCTGCCTTTACGATTAACTACCCACTTGCAACTAGT
>JAJYFT010000145.1 GCA_021790815.1 Actinomycetes bacterium | reverse complement strand
CCAACAGGTGACCAACCTATGACCGACGCATTTAAAATGTGGAGGGATTTTTCTCAACAAGCTCCTGAACTCCCAATTGGGAAGATTATTTCAGGAGGATGCACATCAAAATTGGCCCCCGAAACTATTGCGGCATACGATGCTCCTTTTCCTGACGAGACATTTAAAGAAGGTGCAAGAATATTTCCAGCTTTAGTACCTTCATCTCCTGAAGACCCAGCCCATGACGATCAAATAAAAGCCTGGGAAGTTTTCTACAAATGGGATAAACCTTTTATGACCGCTTTCAGTGATGGTGATCCAATTACGAGAGGTGGTCATACAGTTTTCCAGAACTTAGTTCCTGGGGCAAAAAATGTTGAACATAGGACAGTTAACGAGGCAGGCCACTTTCTTCAAGAAGACAAAGGCGACGAAGTAGCTCAAATAATTCTTAATTTTATTTCGAACAATTAAGAAAGGTGTGAGATAAATGGGAAGAAATATTCTTTTTATTACCACAGATCAACAACGCTTCGACTCGCTTGGTTGCAATGGAGGCACAGTTGCAAGAACTCCCGTAATTGACCAGCTAGCATCGTCAGGAATTAATTATTCCCGTGCCTACAATCAAAACGCAGTGTGTATGCCTGCGAGAAGTTCAATTTTAACCGGACAATATGTTCGCACTCATGGCGTTATTTGCAATGGGATTCCTTTACCCACTGATGCTCCCTCAATCGCCGAATACCTAAACAAGAAGGGTGGATACCGAACTGCACTACTAGGAAAGGCACACTTCGAACCTGGTTTCGATTCTAAGCTGAAGTGGGAAGAGAACAAAAGAGCTATTAGGGGCGATACGGGGTACTGGAGAGGGTTTGAAACTTCAATCCAGGCAATGCACGCTGCCGCTTTCGGTGATTTACCGCTTAGTCATTATGGCAGATGGATTAGAAAAAATCATCCGGAACATTTTCACAGTTTTGGTGATCTCTTAGGGGCTATTCCTGGAGGCGATACGGGGGCGCCAGAAACAAAAAATAATCCAATTAAGAGAGAGTGGTATCACACAGATTGGATCGCTGATCTAACAATTAAACAATTAGATGAATATAATTCCGAAGATAACTGGTTTATCTGGATGAGCTTCCCAGATCCTCACCATCCATGGGACCCTCCCAATTCCGAAAACTCAAGAATCCCATGGCAAGATTTAGAACTTCCAGAAAGTCACCCGAAAACTGAAGAAGATACAGTTCGTATTCTGGAACAAAAGCCCGCTCATTGGTTAGGTTACTATAACGGTTCTTGGTCAAATGCCGAAGGTGGGCCGATGAATTTTGTACCAAGTGGTCTTTCAAAAGAAATGCTCTTAGAAATAACTGCGAAAACTCACGTAATGAACGAACTCATTGACGATGCTTGTGGCAAAGTAATTAACCACGTCCAGAGCAAGGGCTGGTTAGAAAATACAGACATAATATTTACAACCGATCACGGTGAACTTTTAGGGGATTTTGGGCTCCTTTACAAAGGTCCTTTTCACGTGGATTCACTAATGAGACTTCCTCTTATATGGAAACCTGCACCAAATGCACTTATTCAAACTGGCAATACAGTGCGCAACCCTGTACAGCAAATTGACATAACCGCAACGTTATGTGAAATAGCTGGACTCCAAGTACCTGACTGGATACAAGGTAAACCACTACCAATAGACGATTCAATTCCAGGATTTGATAGAGCAGTATGCGAATGGGATTCCCAATTTCCAGGATATGGAATGCACCTAAGGACAATTTACAGGGACGGTTGGTTAGCAACTTTTTACGAATCATCTACTGGTGGCCAACCTAATGGATTAGAAAAAGTAATGGGTGATCACGTACTACTTCCAAGTGCGATACAGTATAGCGGTGACGAAGGTGAACTCTATAATTTAAACGAGGATCCATATCAACATATAAACCGATTTAATGATGTAAGTCAGAATTCGCTTATCTCAGATCTTAGGACTGACCTTTACAACACGCTTGACAACCTTGAAGTTAGAAAACTAGACGTTGAAGCACCAGTTTAACAAAAGACATCAAATTAACTAGGACTGAATTTATCAAAACTATTGAAGAATCGGTTTTCCAGGGCGCCCTCCCTATCAGGAAAGTTGTCGCATGAGAAATTAACCTAGAGGGCACTTATTAAGAGAAGTAATTATGGAAACTCGTTATTCACAAGCTCAATAAGATGAAGCGTTGGAGGCTTTTAAAAAGCAGTTAGATAGTGGTGCAGTAGCATCCGGTGAGATGTAGGAATTATCAAAAAGGCTGAACATTGGTTTTGATACTCTCTACACTTTGAAAGTTGCAATTAAAAAGAAATTGGCGGGAGATGGTGAATTTCAATCAGGATCTTTCAAGTTCTCATCAAAAGATAAGGTTCAGGCAGTGGTTGATACTAATTCACCCTTTGAACTCGAGCTAGGTGAGTATTTGAGAGAACATGGCATATTAAAAAAAGAGTTGGTTGCCTGGAAAATGGCAATGGAAGATGGATTTAATAAGTCCACTAAAACTAATGCAGAGTTTCGTAGGGAACTAGCCAATGAGAAAGCTTCAGTTAAAAGGTTTGAAAAAGAACTAAGACTAAAGACTGAGGCACTGGCTGAAACTGCTGCATTATTAGTTCGCCAAAAAAAGTACAAGCAATCTGGGGCAATCCAGCGGACGACTAATCCCCTCCTCAGATGGCCAAAGAGCAGTTGAGCTTATCCTTGAAGCAAAAAAAGCCGGCGCTAGGCACTTCAAGGCCTGTCAAATATTGAAGATATCTGTTAGGACTTTTGAGAGGTGGAGAATTGACGGAGAGCCCACTTTGGATAAAAGGAACGGTACAGCTAGAGCTAGGCCAACAATGCCGATCAATGCACACGGTGATGAAGAGAAACAACGCATTATCGACACCTGTTCCAATAATGATACTCATCTTTCTCAGCAGATTAAATAGCGTCTAAATTAGCTGTTAGGGAGGAGTATATAGCTTCTGAGTCAAGCTTTTACAAAGTGGTAGAAAACATAAAATGCTAACTAAAAGAAGAAAGGTAAAAGAGAGAGAAAAAACCAACCAGCACCTAAACTTGTAGCTGTTGTAGCAAATGACATATGGAGTACAGACATAGAGCGCCACGAGGCGCTCTTGAACCGAGAGGAGGTGCAAGACCTACTCTTCCAGCCCGTCGCAGCGGGTTGGTAAAGCTGGAGACAGCCCGACCCCTGGGACGAAGGTGAGGGTGGCAAGCAGTCTCGACAAAGCCGGGACGGATCAGCACTGTCAGATGATCTGGGTCCGGCGAGCAAGACGGAAAGGTGTACGTGAGGAACCAGTGACAGAACGCTTCTCAAGAAGACCCACCAGCTCTAACCTGATAGATATGGGCTGGGTTGCAATGCGCATCGGTGTTATCGCACCGAGAACTCCTTGGCCGATTGATATCGTCGGTCGGGAGGCCATGGTGAATGCCTGCGGCGTAGCCATGGCGAGGTTGCAGGAGCATAACTGGGCACCGACCCCGTCAAAGGGTTCAAGAGTGAACGTGGGAACCATTCCAGCAGTCCCCTCACCGGCCAACGCCCTGTTACAGGCGGAAAGGCCCGTCGCCGGCTCATGCCGCTGGAATGGGACGGAGGACCCGTAGTAGTCCGAAGTCGGGAAAGCCGGCTACATGGAGAAGGGGTCCAGCGGGATTGCAGTAACCATGCACAACATGGAGTTCGCTGGTGAATCTCGGCGAACCGAGGCCCGACCTAGAAGAGGCCGAGCACCGGGTACATGTAATGCAGACGAAGCTGCACCAATGGGCGATCAGTGATCCTGATTGTACCAACGGCATAATCCCGTGGAGAGCCGGATGCGGCGAGAGTCGCACGTCCGGTTCGGAGGGCGGGCCGGAGAAACCCACCATCGGAAACGGTGGCAGGGCGCTCCGGTCCGACCCCTACACATATCTGCCAGGTGCCATCAAGGGACTCCTTTTCTACCTTTTGTTAGGCGACTCCCTAAATGATTACGACAATTAAGATTTAAGTCATCTAGCCTCCGGACATAGTGATATAAATCATGGGAGACCAGGACCCTTTTTTACTGAGTAATTTAGAACTAGATCTGTACCTGGGTATGTAGTATTTGTTGTATTGAGTTCTTCACATAGAGTTCGTAATGCTTTTGTGCGCCTAAATGTCTTCTTCACTGTCTTTACTTTAAGTCTGATCAAGTTGTTCAGGATCATCAGGTCTAACGAGATCTTTTTCAACCAAACCAAGTGCTACTCGGACTAAGTAAGTAGAACATCCAACTAAGGTG
>JAJYFT010000144.1 GCA_021790815.1 Actinomycetes bacterium | reverse complement strand
ATCCTATTCCCGCACTAATTTGAGCAGACGGTCCTTCTCTTCCTCCAGAACCTCCTGATCCTATTGTAATAGCAGAAGCTAATATTTTTGCAACTATTGCTCTTGCTCTGATGCCTCTTGGGTCATGATGAACAGCTTCTATTGCAGCATCAGTGCCGTGGCCTTCAGCTTCGGGTGCGACAATAAAAACTATCAAAGCAGATATTAGCCCACCCAGCGTCACAACTGCTGGAATTAACCAGGCATGTCGGTAGTTTAGTGAACCCAGTGAATTACCTTCAGCATAAGGTGTTGGGACTCTATAATCGGCAAGTACACCTAGAAAAATATTTGTAGCAAGCGACAATGCGTTATAAAACAACACCGCTCCAAAGCCAGCGACTACTCCAACGAATATTCCAATGAACATCCATTTTTTAAAATAACTTGTATTTTTTATCCAGTGCGAAAATTTCTTGCGAAGTAGATCAAGTTTATTTAACATTTTAAACTTTAATTTCAAAATGCTGGAAAGGACATGTTATTCCACTCATGTGTAAACGTCTCCCTAAATTGTCCAGCTTGATACAAATTGTTCATTAAGAACATCCGTGCTAATTTCTGCAAAGATCCTAAAACCGAGTTCGACATGAACTCTTTGTCCCAAAGGTATTTTCTCTACAATATCTTGAAAGCTTCTTTTCCTAACCTTTATTACTTTTTCAACTAAGTGCCTTCCTTTAGGGGTGATTGAAACAAATATTTTTCGTCGATCCTTATCAGAGGGTGCCCTATTAATTAATGTCTTTTCAAATAACTGATCACATAACCTCGTAACAATATATGGTTGTAAATTGAGCATCCTAGACAATAGCGTTGGAGTTTGAGCACCTTCTGAAATCAAAATTATAAGTATACGGTACTGACTTAAAGTAACTTGATCCTCGATTATCGCGATTGACTTAGCAGAAATAGCGACCAACGCTCTACTAGCATTTACTAATAAATCTGTTAGGTCCGTACTATGGGCATTTGGCGGTAGTTGCATATTGCAATAATAGCATACTGCAATAAGTGATAGAAAATATCCGTAGGTTGCAAAGTGCTTATCTTTTGCTAGTTCCTAGGTAGCTTTCTTGCAGCCCGGCTCAACCTTTGTGGACCTTTTACGTGGTCCCTGGGGAAATATTAGTGAGTAGAGCCTGGAATCTGTTAAAGATTCCAGTTTAAACCCGTCTAATGCTAGGCTAAATAGCTTCTTTTTTAATCTTTAAAATTACCTGATGAGATACCCCAGTACTTATTGCAACCGCAAGCGCTGACAACTTCTTGTTCTTCTCACATAATCTGATAATTTCATGTATTGGGTAAATGTCAGGATTGTTGTCGCATTAATTAGTTTAACTTGCCTTAGGCAATTGGTCGAGCTTCTTGTTTGATTTAACCCTAACTTTTACAATGGTGGTTGAGTGAATGATTTGATTTCATTGCTTGGTCAACGAGTGGGATTCTTTGCCTTTGCTCTTTCGCATACCTCCTTTGTGTGATGAAGCTTTACCATATCTTGCCCGATCTATTTCTGCTGAGGCGTTACAAATGAGTTGCCGGAATGCAGATGGTGATTGTTGTAATGATCAACAAAGTTAGCAACTCATCTTTTTGCCTCATTGATATCTTTAAACACCCTTATACGGATAATCAAAAAAGTACTTTAGAGTCCTAAATAGTGATTCAAACGGTGCATTATTTCTTTTCACACGGGGCCTAGAAAAGGTTTTGACTATTGACAAAGATTAGAGAAAATCAAGTAAGGTTCTTCATTTCATGGCAGTGCCGTTAAGTGAGTAAAGCATATTTGGCACTATCTTTTTCAGGGGCGCAACAATCCTTTGGATGAGACTTTTCATGATGATCTCAGATTGGTCGTTATATATTTCAAAGTCAACAATATTCTTGGAATATAGGTCAATTGCGACGTAGAGATAGCAAAAGAGTCCCTTGGAGACGCCTGGCAGGTAGGTCATATCTGTGCTCCGCATCCCATTTGGAGTACTTGCCATCACTCCAGGTGCCGGATGGTGTTTTCATTCCTTTACTTTTCCTCTTTTAGCGAGCATTTTATGCCTTTTAAGCAATCTCAAAAGACTTGATCAAGAATACATATCTCCTCATAAGCTAATTTAGGCACTATTTGCGTAGGTGGGAGAGATGAGTACTCCTTTTTGGAACAAGTGTCAATAATGAGTTGTTCCTCCTAATCACTCAGTAAATGACTTGGCTTATCGAGATGTGATCCTTTTCCCTTACATAAGAGTGATTCTTCATTGACTTTCCATCTCTCATCGGTCCTTTGGGAGATTTCCAGCATCTCACAAGACAATTCATACCTGGCACCACTTGTATGTGCTTCTTCAATCAACTTTACTGTTTTTTGAGGATCTAAGTAGGTGATTAGTCGTTTTCAGGATCGCCCTTACTTTTTTGATAGCAGTAAAAACGTAGCGGGTTCAGCTAATGCCTTTGCCCTTGCGCCAAAGCTCGCCTTGGAGTTCCTTAACTTCTTCTTGTAAGAGAGGAAGAGTAGCAGATGAGTTTTTTGTTCTTCAGTTGAATCCTTTGGAAGGTACAACCCATGAATCAAGCTATTTCCGTAATATTCCATTTTTTCTCAAGTACTCGCCGAGGTCTAATTCATTCACCGAAGATGTCTCCATGATGATTTGAAACTTGCACGTCTCAGGCTTTGAAACATTCAACCTCCTCTTTAGATCTGCCTTCGACCCATAAAGAGCAACAGAGGGAGTATTGAATTAAAGGGAGAGTTCTTTCATTTCACCGGGTGCAGCGTTACCTCCTGATATGAGCTGCATTCAATGGGCAGCAAGAACCTGATCTTTCACGCCTTTGGATTAGTGATGGTTATTGTAATTTGTCCATTTCTTGCCCCTTTACTTATTACTTCAAAGCGACATCTTTGCTGATATAGAAAGACATCGCTGAAGAGGCTAAGTGATACGAGACACTACTAGACGGACGAACTCTGTCTAATTCATAGTTGGTCACTCTTCAGGTTCGAGTCCTTCCGAGGATGCTAAGAAAATAGCATGTTACGAGATTATAAAGCTTTTTTGAAATGTGAAAAGAATCAAATGGAAATCAAATACTAGATATCGCACGGTCAGGATATTAGCAGACGGGTAGGCGCCGTTTCTAAATAGGTTAAATAAAACGAGACGCTAGGTGAGGAGCAGTATCAATCTGAATTAGATGCGAGGACAGATAAATAATTAAGTCCGTTTGTAATTAGTGAGCTAATCCTAACAAGGTCGACGTATATTAAAAAATACCTTACGCATCTTAAAATAGTTGTGAACGATAAATTTTCAATAAATAAAAGCTGAGGGGATCTCATTTGTAGGAAAACCTGATGGCATCGCAAAGCGTGTTTATTTTCCATCATGTAAGAAGAGTTTTTACGAATTTGTCACTTTCTTAAATTTCGAAAGCTTTGCCATAAACTAAACCTTATGCGTCGTATTCATTTTTTACCACAAAAAAGGATCCCCTGATCGTACCAGCTAACTTCGATTTCTGTCTAGCAAATTTAAACTTTCCGTCAAGTTCCTTAGGTATATCCATGCCTTCACTAAGTTTAAAACCCACCGCTCGCTTCTTGTCATCATCTAGGGTGTACAGTACATTAACTTCTAGCCCATCTTCGTAAAAAACAAATGCCCATTTGATATTCGCCACCTGAAAACGAGAGGTTTCCAAAGGTTTTGCAGAAAATTCAATGTCTCGTTCTTCCTTTAATATTTTGTTCACAAAATTTAAAGTCTCTTTGCTTTCTTTTGCCGGTACTACAGTGAAATCATGCCCGTATTTATTCTTAAAATAGCGGGCTTCATTTGCCCTTAGACCCGCCAGTGATTGAGCGACCAGCGAATGCTCTAGCCCTACAGTAGTTACATTTTCAAAATCAACTTTATATTCCATTTTCTGTCCTTGAAGACTCTACCTCACAATGTACACAGTATCAATATTTAAGTGTTAGATCAAAAAAACTATTAAATTTTCCCTAAATAAAGCTTGTATGCCCTTAAATTGTGAAGAAAATAGTTACTCTTTAGCCAGCGTAAACTGTAATTCAAAAATAAAAAAACAATGAAATCTCTCAGAATATTAGAGGTGGATCTTCTGGCATATCTATAGGTAATTCCATCTACCAGGTAGTTAAAAAGATAGTTATCTACATGAAAGACAAGGAACTTTACGAGCAGATTTTAGGCATTACTTCCCCCTGGAAAGTTGAACGTGTGGAGCTTAATATGGAATCAAGAGGCGTTGATGTGTATCTAGAGCACGCTTCAAA
>JAJYFT010000143.1 GCA_021790815.1 Actinomycetes bacterium | reverse complement strand
CTTTTTGAATATCCTCTACCGTGTTTGGAAAATGGATTGCCTTGAAAGCCCAAGTCCTATCGATAAGACTATTTTTAGCAAGAAAATCTGATTCTAGAGGTTCAAAGAACTCACCTGCTCGCTCAAGAGACTCTTCTACATATTTTGCTATTTCCCAAGTTGCTATGTTGGCTTTTTCTGAAGACCTATAGATAGGAACGATCTTTCCAGTCCTGTCTCCTACAAGGTCAAGAACAGGCGATGACATCCTAATAAAACCATTACTGATATCAACTTTCCCAAACACTGCAACCACTGATTTGGACTGAAGTTGTGTTGCTCGCCAAGGTTGATTAAAATAAGCACACCTTAAAGTCCCAGTTTTATCATTGATATCGACTTCAACTATTGTCTTACCGGTCCTCGTTTTACGAGGTCCATTAATTCTTACAATTTCACCGACAACAAGTGCGCTTTCACCATTTTTTAATCTGGATATGTAAACCTGATTAGATCTATCGATATAGGTTCTGGGATAGTTCATCAAAATATCGAGAACTGTACTAATTCCCATTTCATTAAGCCGATGTCTCTTCTGTGGTCCTACGCCTTTTAGGACTTCCACATCAATCTTCGAAAGTTGACTTAAGAGTCTTGGCATTCTAAAAGTCTATTATCAAAAATGTTTGGTACTTTACTTTCCAAATCCAATTGGTGTCTATTCAATTGAAAAAAGATACGGATATAGTGGTTGACCACCGTGGTGAACTTCAACCGCTATATCGGGATAGTTCTCGTCTACCCAACCTCTTATTTGACGAGTGTCACCAACAGTAGCCAAATCACCTTCTATTACAGTAATTATTTCATGTTCAGGAACAATCAATGCTTCAAGTAGTTTTATTGATGCTTGAGCAAGTGAACTTTCTACTACTTGAATACCTTCCCTTGAAAGACCTAACCAGTCGCCCTCTTTGATTGGACCTGCTGACGATGACGCATTTCTCACGGCTCTCGTCACTTCACCGGCCACAACTCTTTGAGCGGCCGCCTCCATAAGATTCAAGTTCTCGCCAGGGCCAGCCTCAGGATCAAATGCTAAAAGCGCAGCAAATCCTTCAACTACCCCTTTGGTTGGTACTACTCTAACTATTTTTGATGTAAGCCCATCGACTTCAAGTGCCACTGGAATAATATTTTTGTTATTTGGAAGAATCACAACAGCATGTGCAGGAGCATCTTCAACCGCTTTTAATATGTCTGCCGTAGAGGGGTTCATTGATTGACCACCTGTAACGAGCCTATGGACACCGAGTGAATGGAAGATCCTTCCAACACCCTCACCGGTTGCAACCGCTACAACTGCCGTCACAGGAGGAGGCCCAGTATGTCTGTCATCATTTGTCACCGTGATGCCTGACTCCTCGGCAACTCTCACCCAGTGCTCTTCTTCAACCTGCTCTGCTAAGTCAGTTACTCGAATTCTTCGCGGTCTTCCAGTGTCAATTCCGGCTTCAATTGCTGCACCAATATCACCTGTGTGGATATGACAGTTCCAAATCCCTTCTCCTCCAACGATAACTATAGAGTCTCCAACTCCGCCCCAAACATCTTTAAACGCTGGAATTGCGTCATCATTTGCCTCCAAAAGGTACATAACTTCATACCTTAAGTCACCTACCGCATCTGAACCGTGAGGAGCTACAATAAGAGCCGAAGAACTTTCGTCATCCCCATGACCGGAATTTAGAGGAGAAACCTTAGAAACCACTTCCGCGACACTTTTTGGAAGTATTGAAATAAGATCTGGCACTTGACGATCGTCTATTAGAGATAAAAACCCTTCAAAAAGCAGTGTCAGCCCTGCTCCACCAGCGTCAACGACTTTAGATTCAGCTAAAACTGGCAATAGTTCTGGCGTCATTCTCAAAGCACTCTGCGCACCACCACTCGCAGCTTCAGTGACCTCAAGAATTGAATGCTTTCCTGAAACAAATGCTGCCTCCGCTGATTCAGCCGCTGCAGTAGCAACAGTTAGGATTGTACCTTCAACCGGTCTTAGAACTGCCTGTCTGGCTTGAAGTGCAGCTTGTTTGAAAGCCTTTACCAAACCTTCTCCGTTTACTTCATCTTTTTCTTGAAAAACATTGCACAGCCCTCTCAAAATTTGTGAGAGTATAATTCCCGAATTTCCTCTAGCTCCCATGAGTGAACCATGGCTAATTGCTTTTGTTACTTGAGCCATCGTGGGTTCATCCTCAATCGCTTCTATCTCTTCAATTACGGACACCAATGTAAGGGCCATATTCGTTCCAGTATCACCATCAGGGACGGGATAGACGTTAAGACGATTGATAACCTCCTGGTTATCTCTCAACAAATCCTTAAAAATCACTACCGCCTGCTTAATGTCCTGTGAGTTTAAAATCACCTTCATGCGAATTGATGCTAATATGAATATTGAGCCTTGTTTTGATTTTTTAATAAAACCCAGGTAAATCGATATATTTAAATTACAAAAAAGTGAACTTTTGCTAAGGAGTTAATTATGGCCGCCGTTTGCGAGCTTTGTGGAAAAAAACCTTCATTTGGTATGAATGTAAGCCATTCTCACCGCAGAACCAAGAGAAGATT
The DNA here is from genome assembly GCA_021790815.1 of Actinomycetes bacterium. Classification (GTDB taxonomy): domain Bacteria; phylum Actinomycetota; class Acidimicrobiia; order Acidimicrobiales; family JABEUL01; genus JAJYFT01. The sequence continues at coordinate 1,748 of JAJYFT010000143.1, read as the reverse complement.
TGATCCTAACATACAGAATGTGAGAGCACTTATTGACGGCACACCGAAAAGAGTCAACGTCTGTACTTCCTGCATAAAAGCAGGTAAAATTGTTAAACCAGTACGCAGAGATAGCGAATCCTAGAGGTTTTCGGTGACTGATCGTAAACCAGGAGGTTGGTTCGGGTCAAGCGTCACTCAAAAGCATGAAGCTAAAGGCATAGACGCTTTCATTAAGGCTTCAGGGGATTATTCATGGACGCTCAAAAGAGTAATAATCGTTTTTTTGCCTCTTGTGATTGGGCTATGTGTTTTTCTTGTTATCTATCTGGTTTGCCCACCTTACTCTTACTGGCCCGTTCTGTCCCTCGTTCTAGTAATTCCTTTTTCATTCCTAGGTGCTCTTTTAACTCTATTTAGTCACAAAGACACTAGCCTTAAGCCAACTTCAGCTAGTGAAAAAGCCAGCCTTTCTGATCAAGCTTCTGACCATTTAGACTCATCTCAGAGCTAGTAATTTCACCTACTTTGATCGGTGTTTTAAGGCTCTTTTTATTAAAGTTTTGAAACATTTCTTCAACATCGTTACTACAAATCGTAAAGATGAGTTCGTAATCCTCTCCTCCGTATAGCGCTTCTTCAAGCGTCGCACCCCGAGCCACAGGGATAAAATCAAGATTGAACCCTGCATTAGAAGCTTCAGTAATTCGAGAAAGGTCGATCACTAACCCATCCGAAATGTCAATCATTGCTGTCGCACTGCTTCTACTTGCTTCTATACCATATTCAACTCTTACTGGAGGTTTAAAGTGTCTTTGGACTGCGCACTTTTCGTCATTACTTAATACATTCTTAGCCAAGATATCTGAATTCACTGCATCTGAGTTCCCTAGAAGAAGATTGAGCCCATGCCTTGAAAGACCCAAATCTCCAGTAACAAAGATTAAATCTCCAACTTGCGCCCCATTGCGGCACACAAACTCTGCCTTGTCATACGGCTCCACACCAATAACCGTAACGGTAATGGATAGTAAGTCTGACTTCGTTACGTCGCCTCCAATTACAGCAATATGAAGGATATTTGCTAAATCAATGATACTTTCACTTATTTCCGCAATAGTTTCAAGGGATTTTCCACTTATCGAGACTAGTGCATAAAGTGGCCTCCCTCCCATTGCCGAGATATCACTAAGAGCAGCTAAAAAGGCTTTGTTCCCAACTTGGGAATTACTTATCTTCAGCCAGCTGTTCTGCGCTTCACCAGAACCAGCTTTACCAGAACCAGTTTTACCAGAACCAGCTTTACCAGAATGCACTTCATTGGTCTTTGATGGACCGGTTTTCAAAGTGGCAATCCTTAATTCGCTAGAGTAATCTAATCTAAAATGCTGCCCCTCAACGGACGTATCGGTTGACACAATAAATTGGCTGCTTTTAATGTTGCTAAAACTTGCACAGTCATCGCCAAAAGGAACCGGGTGAAAATCCCTTCCGATTTTCTCTCGAATAAAATTTACAAATGAAAATTCGTCAAAAGTCAATTGATAACCTTTCTAAGCGAAAACATTGTTGATGTAAATGTTGAAAAGTTGAGTTCATTTTTTAAGATATCACTATTTTTTTTTGAGCTAAATACGGTCTTAACTGCGATTATGTCAAGTACTAACTCCTTTAATCTTAACCTTAATTTGAGGCTAAAATAATTAGATCGCATTATTTAAATTAAACTGTTTGAGTCCTTGTTTTCAGATTTTATAGTTTAGATTGAA
>JAJYFT010000045.1 GCA_021790815.1 Actinomycetes bacterium | reverse complement strand
AACTATCCGAAACTAACGTCACCGATAATAATTTCAGTCCCATCGTACAAAAGAACATAGGAGCTATATATATTTTGATTTCTGATCCAATCAAGATGTTGTGAACCAGCAACTGCGCCTGCAGTTGCAAAAGCATCGGCGACTGCTAGTTGGGGCCCTAACACACTAACTGAGGCTACTCGGTCTACAGGCATCTTTAAATATGGATCGATTAGCTCGCCAGGCCTCTCGTAATTGGCTGATGTTGCTAAGTTTTCATAGGTTTCAATAATACGAATGAGTGAATCTGGGTAGAGCGGGTGCCTTATCCCAAATCTCCATTTTTGAAATGGTTTGATTGTTCCTAAAACTGCAATATCACCACCAATATTAAGCGTTGCAGCCTTAACCCCAGATTTAGCCAAGACAGACAAAGCCTTGTCTTCCGCCCATCCTTTTACCATTCCTGTTGGATCAACTCCTCCTAACATTACCCACGGATCGAACCAACCATCAGTAGCACTCTTAAGTTCATTGCATATCTCTAAAACTTCTGCTATCTCTCTAGGAGCATCTTCAAGTGTTATCTCTCCCCGTCTATATTGATTCATCGGGCTATCTTCTTTAAAAGTTGAAAATATTTCATCACATTTATGCAGAACTTCACATGCTTTTCCAACTGCTTCCATAATAATTTTGTCGTCCAAGTGGAATCTAGTGGTACTTTTTGGATCTAATCCTGGATTTAACTTTGTGCCTATTTCCGGGCCTAACTTTTGGTCATGGAGTTGGTTTTCATCAATAATGTCATCATCCACTTCAAAGTTTTCAAATATGTTAAATACCGCAACAGTACCCATAACTGCTTCCTCGTGAACGAAGATTGGATTATCAATTGGTTTCATTTTTTAATCGAACTATTCTCTCAAAGGCAGTGGACTTTGCTGTTTGATTCCTGAATATTTCACAGCAAAAGTATTCATTAATTAACATGTTTTACGGTAATATATTTGAAGTTTGAAGCTAATATAAAGATATTACTTCTACTTAAATTGGAGCGTTGTGAGAGCAGCTTGAAGAGATGTGACGTATGCTTGTGCGGTATAGGTTGCGCCAGAGACTCCATTAATCTGCGCACTTTGGGCAGAAATAACTTGAGATTTAAGCATTGGACCTACTTGGTTCGCGATGCTTGCAGAGTAAGATTCCGCTACTTTTAACCCTACTATACTCACATTGGCAATTTTATTTCCATTAACAGTTACTTTAACTGCTAGCTCACCATAACCGTACTGTTCAATTGGCCCTGTAGCAGTTTTAATAACTCCGTTACTTGTAGGACGAGCAGAAGAAGCTGTAGTGGTCGTTGAGGAAGTACCGGAATTCCCCGTTTGAGGAGTACCTGAGTTGCCACTTTGGCCAGAAGGAGCACCCCCAGTGTTACCGCCCGAATTTCCACTATTTTGAGAACTCGGTGCAGCAGATACATTGCTAGACCCTTTTGAGCCCAAGACAGTGGCACCATTTTGCGAGTGAATTCCTACTATGGTTAGAAATCCAGCAATGGCACTACCTGAAATTATTGCAAGTTTTTTCAACTCAACATCCTCTTTCTTTTAGAGCGCAAAGGCTTCATGGTGAATAGCGTTAGTATTTACGCCGAGACTATAAGCAATCGAAACAATTTGGTTGACAAATTCAGACGAGCCACAGACAAATACATCGCGTTTAGCAATATCAGGAGATATCTTTAGTAGTGATTTTGCACTTATCTCTACGTCTTTTCTGCTCCCTACCAACTCGTGCAACTCACCGCGTCGGTATTTAACTAGTTCAAGAAGCTCATCATGGAAGATCAGGTCTTCCTCCCTTGAAGCTCGGACAACTACAATAGGATTAGATTTGGGAGGCAAGTCTTCTGTCAATGATCTCAACGCGGTAACTCCAATACCACCGGCAATAAAAACAGCCTTCTTATGAATTTGAAAACGTTTAGTAAAGTTACCATATGGTCCTTCAACTGCTACTCGGGTACCAACCTTCAAATTCCTCAACGAGGATGAGAAATCGCCTGCGTCTTTAACTGTGAGCCGAATATAGTCACCTCTCGGAAGTGATGACAGAGAAAATGGATGTGATTGATACCACATTCCTTTGGTTAAAAACCTCCAACAAAAGAACTGCCCTCCATCCATCTTTAAACGATTTACATCATGACCTCGACATACTATAGAAACAATATTATCGTTCTCATTTTTAACTTCTACTACTTTTAGTTTAAGTGAGATGCTCCTATAGATTGGAAAGCCAATTCTAAAAACAATTATGATACCTGCCGTCAACAACCATGCAACGACCCAAAAGAAAGTTGTTAATGGATGGCCAACAAAGGTAGGTCCAAGTCCTATTTCATGAGCAAAGGATAACGCAAGCGCCAAATACATGAACAAATGTAGAGTCCACCAGGTTTCTCGCTTTAACCTATCCCGAATAGCTCTTATTGTCGCAATGCCAACAAGTACCATCAAGGCCAGACCGATTGTTGCAGTAAGCATATTTGGAAAAGTAGTCACTACCGATACAAACTCATGCAATATTCCAGCTTTCTGAGATTGAGAGTATCCAATTGTAGTAAACACCGCGTGAGCAACTAATAGACTAATTGGCCACGGCCCTAGCTTTCTATGCCACGAGACTAATCTATCTTGCCCAACATTTTTCTCAACAATCCAGAGCCTACTGACTAGTAATATCATTAACATTGCAAGGTAGGTCCCTACCATGGCCGTTAAGTTGCCGATAAACATCGCTAAACCACCGGGAGCTTTAATCTGAGAGTAAGTCACGCTTGTGAAAGTTGTTGCACAAACTATTCCAAAACCAATCCCCGCAATTCCCGCAACGAGATCACCAATCCATCTTGGAGGATTATTTTTTGCCGTCCTACTTAGAGGCACTCCTGTCTTTCCTTGCTTTCCAGGCGAGCCTTTAGCATCGAATGAAATGCTCATGTGTCAATTATGCACTAGAAACTTTTGAAAGTGGCTTCAGGGAATCTAAAATGTGAATAGTAAATCAATTTGAAGTGCAAAAATAAGAAGATTCTAATATTTCATTTTTCTTCGAGACATTAACAACTTCTACCATATTGTTCATTGTATTAAACATTGAACTTATTGGACTCCTAACTTCAAATCCAACTATTAATACTCTCTCAAGCTCCTAGTTCTAGGCAACACTAAAAACGTTCACTCCATTTAGGACAATTTGCAAAATCAGTTAATAAGCGTTGTGTAGTGATTGGAAATGTATTCGAATTATGATATCTAAAGCAAACCTGTTTAACTGAAGAAAGTGTCCTTTTAATATAACAGATCTCATATGTTTTTCTTAAGCAGTTTTCGGTAAATAATGACCATTGCAACCGCACTGTTTATTAAAGTTAAGGAAAACAAATGATACAGAGATCCAAGTTGTTTTCATTGTACGAAACTTCCAAGTGGTAAAAATGTTTAGCGAGCATTAGCACAACATTTCTACTGATCTGATTATTGTGTGTATCGCTATCTCAACGCTAATATATGCAGTGAAGTCGATTTCTAATGGTAATAATATTTTAGACCGTAAAGAATTCAAAACGATTCTCATAATTGGTTTAATTCTCGTGGTGTTTTCGTTATGATTGAATATTTTGCAGCAAAGACACCAAATTCAGACGCTATCAGTCAAGACGATGATCTTAATTACGGGGCAACCAGTCCATAGCAATCGAAGTTGCACTTTATGTTCTCTTAATTTTGCTGCTTTGTTGATTAACTTGTATCCCCGAGCTTCGGCTAATTAGGGATTAATTCCTGGTATGCTTATATTTCCAAACGGCTCATCTTAGTCAGTGTATTTAAAATTCTTAATTGTTATTTTACTCCCTTTATATTTCAATTTTAGGTTTTGACGCTTCAATTTGCAGGGAATCTATAAACCTGGCGATTTCGCTATTACTATTAAAGGTTCGTCGACCTAATTTAAAGGCTGAAATTTGTTTCACTTTGATCAGTTCAAACAAAAGAGTTCTTCAGATTTTGCGTTTTGTGTGAACTTCTGGGATCGACAAGTAAACAGAACTGCGTCATCTTGTCGTACTTCTTCTTTAATATTCATAGTATTTTTCCAATCTTTCAATGAGGAATTCTTGCTCTAACTTCTAGTCTGTGTTTGAATGCGAATTGCAGAGAGTTTTTTGAATTTGTGAAAAACATTTTGTTGAACAGACAATTTAGGCTAAATTGATTTGAAGGAACTCTCATCAACGTAAGGGTTTCTAATAGATTCAACTTTCCCAATTGGCGCAGCATTCCAATCCGGAAATAGCTTATGAAGCCCCAAAACCTGCAGTTCTTTGCATCCAAACCCTTTGCTAGCTATTTCTCATACGCTTCCTTAAAAGTTGCTACATCGTAAACTTCAAAAAGAACATTGAAGCCTTTAGACCGCCAATATCGCTGTTCCCCAGGTAAAGAATCAAAGCCCATTTCTTTAGACATGTAATTCGCCACTTTTGCAGATTCCTACATTGTGGAGACGGCGGGACTTGAACCCGCGACCTCTTGACTGCCAGTCAAGCGCTCTTCCAACTGAGCTACGCCCCCAAGGTTTTCATAATTAAATATACTACAATTCTCCTTCATCAATTGACCGCATAACTTGACCAATTTATAGTTCTATCATGCCTAAAAACCGTAAATAAGGTTCAATTTGGAAGCTAATCCATCTATAGAAACATCAGTTGAAAATGCAAAAGTGTTTTCTGTCATAGATTAGATAGCATGGCATTACCTTATGATGTTAAAAGAATTGAAAAAAAATGGCAGGAAAAGTGGCTTGAAGATAAAACCTATGAACTTGATGTTACCAGTTCAAAGCCTAAAAGTTATATTCTATGTATGTATCCTTACCCAAGTGGACCAGCACACCAAGGTCATGTAAGGAACTACACTTTTGGTGATCTTCTGGTTAGATATCGAACGATGCAGGGCGAAAATGTACTTTCTCCTATTGGATTCGACTCATTTGGGTTGCCTGCTGAAAACGCCGCTATTAAGACAGGTGAGCACCCAAGACCGTTTACAGAAGCAAAAATAACCGAACTTAAAGAAAGTCTTATCCGATTAGGAGCCTCATACGATTGGAGTCGAGTCATAAAGAGTCACGATCCAAATTATATTCGGTGGAATCAATATATATTTCTCAAATTTTTCAAGAATGGCCTCGCTTACCGAAAGAAAGCACCTGTAAATTGGTGTCCAGGATGTCAAACCGTTTTAGCTAACGAACAAGTCTTGCCAGACGGAACTTGTGAACGATCTCACGATGTTGTCGAACAACATGAACTTAATCAATGGTTCTTTAAAATAACAACCTATGCTGAAGACTTACTTAATGGTCTCGAAGATTTAAATTGGCCAGATCGGGTAAAAACAATGCAGCGCAACTGGATAGGAAAATCAACAGGGGCTGAATTCGACCTTAAGATTAAAGATCACGAGAATCTTAAATTGAGGGTATTCACCACAAGACCGGATACTTCATTCGGTATGACGTATGCAGTAATTGCTCCTGAACATCCACTGACTCTTCAGTTGACAACTAAAGAGAATGAAGTACATGTAAGAGATCTAATCGAAAGAGTTGTTAAAGAAAATGAAATAAAACGACTTTCGTCTGAAGGTGAACTTACAAAACGAGGTGCTTTTACAGGATCTTACGCTATTAATCCTTTTAACAATAAAGAGATCCCAATCTTCATCGCTGATTACGTTCTAATGGCTTACGGGACTGGAGCGATTATGGCAGTTCCAGCAGAAGATGAGCGTGACTTTGAGTTTGCTAATATTTACAATTTGCCTATAGTCAGAACTACTCAACCACCTGATGATTTTGGCGACGGACCATACTCTGGAAATGGAATTAAGATCAATTCAGATTGGCTGAATGGTCTTGAAATTAACGAAGCTAAAGAGAAAGCTATTTCTTGGCTTGAAAGCGAAGGAATTGGTGAAAAGAAAGTAAATTACCGGCTCAGAGACTGGCTTATCTCAAGACAAAGGTACTGGGGTTGTCCAATCCCCGTTGTTTACTGTGAAAACTGTGGTTTGGTCGGTGTCGATGAAAGTGACTTACCAATTTTGGCACCAGATGATGTTGAATTTCTCCCGACAGGCGATTCCCCTTTAAAGCGACATGAACTCTTTGTCAATACACTCTGCCCCCAATGCGGCGAATTAGCAAAACGCGAAACAGACACAATGGACACTTTTGTAGATTCAAGCTGGTATTTCCTTCGATTCATTGACCCGCACAATGAATTTGAACCATTTTCAAAAGATCTTGTTGAAAAATTTATGCCAGTCGACCAATACATTGGTGGAGTCGAGCATGCGATCCTTCACTTACTGTATGCGCGCTTTTACTCAAGGGCATTTGTGGACTTGGAATTATCACCAAAGAACGCCGTGGAACCTTTTAGGCAGCTTTTTACACAAGGAATGATCCGTTTAAACGGGTCAAAAATGTCTAAATCAAAAGGAAATTTAGTTGCACCACTTAAGTATTTTGATACTTTTGGAGCTGACTCTTTACGGTTGTTCCATCTTTTTGTAGGTCCACCGCAAGATGATGTTGACTGGACTGATCAGACTGACGAAGTCATTGAGGGAATGTCGAGATTTTTAGCCCGTGTTTACAGACTAAGTGCTCCTAAATTCGCTCAAGATGAAGACGGACTGAGAAACAAATTCAAAGAGTATGAATTACGTCCCGAAACAAATGAGGATAGCCAAATTGAAAAATTGCGCCATCGAACCATAAAACGAGTAACTGAGTCTTTTGAAAAATGGGCCTTTAACAGTGCAGTTGCGACCTTAATGGAGTTTACCAATGCTTTAACTAAATATGCTTATAGCGGTGCTCGTAAGGAGACTATTAACGAAGCGATTGATACTTTACTATTACTCCTGTGCCCAATGGCGCCCCACATCACTGCCGAACTATACGAACTTCGAAATAGTAAACACATTCATGAGCAAAGGTGGCCCACGTTTGATGCCAAGATTGCCAAAGAGGACAGCGTTACCCTAGTTGTTCAAATAAATGGCAAACTAAAAGACAAGATTGACGTACCTTCTGATATAACCGAAGATGATGCCATTAAATTGGCAAACTCTTCTACTAAAATAAGTGAACACTTAACTGGAGTTGAAGTTAAACGTATAGTGAGTCGTCCCCCACGACTTGTGAATTTTGTCATTTAATACAAGACATTAGGTGTAACTTCTGGTAACTTTTAATCTACGTTACCAAGTCTCAACTTTCTATACGTACTATCGATTACTTAATCCCAATGAAATGAATACTTAAATTGACATCTAGCGAGCCAAACTTACTTAGGCACATTGAAGGCAACGCAAATTCCCTTCGAGGCGTTCGGCTAATTGAACAAGACCGTTCTTCAACATTCCTTTCCTGGACTCAAGTCTATGACAGGGCACTCTTTGTTGCTTCAAACCTTAAATCTCATGGAGTTAGTTCAAATGACAAAGTTGCCATACTTTCAACTACACGAATTGAAATTCCAATTGTACTAGAAGCAGTTTGGACACTCGGTGCCATACCTGTAATGATCTCGATTCCATATAGGTTAAACTCTGTTGAGGATTTTCAAAACGATACAATTTCTAGGATTGAAAAAAGCGATGCAAGTCTCTTAATAATTGATCCAATGCTCTCTCCCTATTTCCCTCCAGAAAAGTACCACATAGATCAAGTTCAAATCGCATCACTTTTTCTTGATATGTCACATCAGGCTGGTCAAGTATATACAAAAAAGGAAGAACTGGCTTTGATACAGTTCACAAGTGGAGCAACAGGACGCCCTAAAGGAGTAGCTGTAAGCCATAATCAGATCGTTGGACACATTGAAGCGATTACCAAGGCTGCAGAATTTGATCCCGAATATGACAATGCTGTCTCTTGGCTTCCACTCTACCATGACATGGGTTTTATTGGGATGCTAGTGACTCAAATGGCTACAGGTGCTAATGTCACTCTAATAAAGCCACAGGACTTTACCGAAGATCCAAAACTTTGGCTTGAAACTTTAGATGAATTTCATGGCACAATAACGGCTGGGCCTAACTTTGCCTACTCTATTGCTACAAGAATTCTAAATAGTCATGGTCCATACAGTTTGAGCCATCTACGCATTGCCTTGAATGGCGCTGAAACAGTACGCCCTTCATCTATTGAGAATTTTGTAGCAGCTGGAAAACCTCATCAGTTAAATCCTGGCTCTCCGTTTTGTGCCTACGGCATGGCAGAGGCGACGGTAGCAGTAACATTTCCCATTCCATTGACAGGTTTGGAGGTTGACGTGATCGATCGAGCACAACTTGAGTATGGCAAAGAAGCTAGAAAGCCAAGTAAATACGTCGACCCAAACTGGATATCTCGATTTGCTAAACTAGGTTTTCCAATTACAGGGACTGAAGCTCGGATTGTTGATATGACAACCAACACAGTTTTAGGCAATAGAAAAGTCGGAGAGGTCGAAATTAGAGGCGCTTCAGTAATTGATAATTACCTTAATTCTCCGACACTGTCAAAAGACACATGGCTTAAAACTGACGATATTGGTTATATGGCAGAAGAACAACTCGTTGTCCTTGGGAGGATGAGTAATGTTATTGTCAGTCAAGACAGAATCGTTTTGCCTGAAGAGATTGAAAATCACGTTGGCGATCTCGAAAACATTAGAAAAGGTAATGTAGTTGCTTTTTCCTTGAGTCCACTTTCAGGCTTAGATGATGTAGTTATTGTTGCTGAAACAAGAAACAAAGATAAAGATTTAACAAAGTTAACATTTTCAACTGTGAAAAAACATACTGGGATTACTCCAAGTGAAATAGTTTTTATAAAACCAGGTTCTCTCCCAAAAACATCTTCAGGAAAACTCAAAAGATCAGAGACAAAATCCAGGTTTATTTCAAAAGATCTTGACTATTGCTAGTTAAATTTTCAACCCTTAGGGATCAACCCAACAATTGTTTTGAGTTAACTTAATTAATTCTCACAATCATAAAGAGAATAAGTTATCTTAGACCAGCTACAATTGACTGCCATTGATCTGGATCAAGGTGGTATGGGGCATAAAAGCTGATCCTATCTACTGTGCCTTCAAAGCGCTCTTTCAATTGGCTCGCAACTTGATCAAGGTCACAGACAACAGCAAACGTATTTAACACTTCATCGCTTATTAAACTTCCCATTTTTACCCACTCCCCTGCTTTAGATAGTGGATGAAGTTCGCTTTGAAGGTCACCCCAACCGTGCAACTCTAAAACAGGCCTATACGCAGGCGTCGAACCATAAAATGCAATCTGTTGGCGAACTAACATGGCAGCTTGCTCTTTCTGTTCATCAGTGATACCAGTAACAACAAAGGCAGGGTATGAAACTTGAAAATCAGACCGTGATTTTGAGCCTAATTTAAAACCGTTTTCAAGTGCTGGCATCGTCACTTCTTTAAGGTATCTCTCCGTGGTAAATCCATGAACTAGCACTCCATCAGCAACTTCACCTGCTACTTCAGCCATCAATTCACCAACCGCAGCTAAAAACACTTTTGGTGGTCCGAACTGATTTGGACCGGGATCAAAAAAAGGAGTCATCAAAGTATGAGTATAAAATTCACCACGAAAGTCAAGCTTTGTACGGTTATTCCAACTTTCCCAGATTGCCCGCATTGCTAAAATCATCTCACGCATTCTTTTTGCTGGATGACTCCACGGCATAGAAAATCGCTTCTCGATGTGAGGCTTAATTTGCGAGCCAAGCCCTAGATTAAATCTACCTTTAGACAGGAGTTGAATATCATTAGACACCATAGCTAGCGTCATTGGATTTCGTGCAAACGCTACTGCTATTCCTGTCCCTAGCTCAAGCCTGTCCGTTACGCCTGCCGCTAAAGCAAGCGGAATAAATGGGTCATGCCCAGTTTCTGGTGCCCAAACGCCATCGTAACCCAACCTTTCTTGTTCTTTTGCCATCTCTCCCGCAAGAGAGGGTTCAAAACCAAAACCAATTCCTCCATCAACTTTCATAACCTACATCCTATGCAACAACTAACTATTATGTCCAATTCTAACTTTGGTCTCTTAAAAACTTTTCTAACTCATCTGCAATTTCATCGCCAGAAGGAATCTCATCAACTTCAAGTGCATTGCCTTCACTTATGTCAATATTCGACTCAAGTAATTTAACCATATTTACGTGTTCATCACTTTCACTTATAAGTTGGTCAACTTTCTCACCTGTAATATCCGCTTGAGCAAATAGTTCACTGGAATCCAAACTTACACCAGTAATTTGACATAGGCCATCGATCAAAGCAGCAGCCGCTCCTGGAAATTTCATCGATGCAACATAGTGTGGAACTCTAGCCCAAAGTCCAATTGTGCGAATATTCTTTCGCAATGAAGCCTCTTCAATAGCTGCTTGAATCCCTGCAGGAACTTCAATAGATCCATTAATAAATCCAACTTGTTTTGCAAGCTCTTCATCTGTTGAAGTTGCTGCCAACCTAACAGGTCGAGTATGTGGAGCTGGCGCAGGAAAAGCTCCAAAACCTACAATAAATTTAGCTTGCAAGTTAAATGCCAGGTCAACGACCTCTCTCGAAAATTCCCTCCATCTCAGATCAGGTTCAACCCCTACCACCAATAGCAAATCATTTCCAAATCCATCGTGTGCAGCAAGTATTTCAATTTTTGGCCAATTGATTCCTTTATTCACGCCGTCACTTATTATCATTGTAGGTCTACGAGACCTAAAATCAATTAACTCGTTGGCATCAAACATTCCCAAAACTGTCGGATCTGTATGTTTCATTATGTGACTCATGGCTTGCTCTGCAGCAAATCCAGCGTCAATCCATCCCTCTAGCGCTACAACAACTACTGGTTTTTCAACTGTAATATCACGAAAAAGTTTTAAAAGGCTCAATTGTCGCTATGTCCAAACTCTTTTAGTTGTTACCATTTTTTAATTATCCGTTCTTTTTTCCGTTGTAATTATCAGTGTCAGTATAAAAACCTTATATAATCACTATCTTTCTATGCCAGATACGTAATGACCTTAATTTAGTTCAAAATACCAATTAATAATCTACTCTTAATCATATTCTATCTCGCTTTCCATGCAGAGGTTAGTCGTTTTGAACTCGCCATTTTTCGCACCGTTTAACACCAGTGACCTCAAGGTTTTCAAGCTAAAAAAGGAGTTTGCATACTTTCATTCCATCATCTATTCGTCAACAGAAAAGTAGTTGTAATGGGTAATCTGAATCTTCTTTTTGTTCAGCTCTCTCGCCACATTCATTGTATTGAGCTTTTCAAGGGTCATTAGCCCGTAGCCTGCAACATGTTTCGTTGTGATTTTCTCCATCCAATCTTTATGACGATCAGCAATGCGTGCATAAGATCTAGCAAACTCTGTTTTGACAAGATCTGTCTTAGTCGTCATCCGAGCATTAAGCGCACTCTGATGTTATTCGTGCAATGTGGAATGTTTCAGGAACAGGACGTGAAAATAAAAATGAAGTTGTCATTTAGATAATTCCAGAAACTTAAAGAGATTCTGGCTACTGCTGAGACGTATTTTGGAGTTGGCTTGAATATAACTTAAAGTATGCGCCTTTGGTATCGAGTAATTCCTGGTGTGAGCCATGTTCTACTATTTCGCCATGCTCCATAACAATAATTATGTCAGCCTCACGTATGGTGGATAAACGGTGAGCAATGACAAAACTTGTTCTGCCTTTTCTGAGTTTTGACATTGCCTCTTGAATCAACACCTCAGTCCGTGTGTCAACATTACTCGTTGCTTCGTCCAGGATAAGAATTGGAGGATCTGCTAAAAATGCCCTAGCAATTGTCAGCAACTGCCTTTGTCCTGAAGAGATGTTATTTAATTCTGAAGTAATCACGGTTTCGTATCCTTCCGGAAGCGTCTGGACAAAGTGGTCAACAAAGGCAGCTTTGGCCGCAGTTAATATTTCATCATCGGTTGCGCTGCTTTTCCCGTAGGCAATATTGTCCCAAATAGTTCCAGAAAATAGCCACGCATCTTGCAAAACCATTCCATATGCCTTGCGAACTTCATCTCTTGTTAAGTTCAAGTAGTTGACCCCATCTAGGTTCAAGTCCCCAGACTGAATCTCGTAGAACTTGACCAACAAGTTGACAATTGTAGTCTTGCCTGCCCCAGTCGGACCAACAATTGCAACAGTTTTCCCATCCTCCACTTTAAGCGAAAAGTCCTTTATTAATGGTTTCGATAACTCATAGCTAAAATTTACCTTTTCGAGGTCGACAGTACCTTTTAGGGGACTTGGAAGCAACTTGTGATCAATTTTATCCTCAGACTCTTCCTCGATCTGGTCAAGAAACTGGAACACGCGTTCAGCTGAAGCTATGCCTGATTGAAGCATATTCATCTGACTTGCTATCTGGGTAATTGGCAAAGTGAACTGCCTGGAATACTGAATAAATGCTTGAACATCACCTAATGAGAGGCTTCCAGAAGCCACTCTGTAGCCTCCAAGTACGGCGATGGCTACATAATTGAGGTTCGAGAGAATTTGCATTGAGGGTTGAATTATTCCAGAAAGGAATTGCGCTCTAAAACTTGTCTCATATAACTTCTTGTTTTGGTCATCAAATTCTCTATTGATGTTTTCCCGTTGTCCAAAAACTTGAACAAGGCTGTGACCACTATGGGTTTCTTCAATTAGCCCATTTAAACTGCCTGTTCTCTTCCACTGAGACCTGAAATTGACTTGCGATTTCTTGGCAATGAAAAAAGTAACTGCTAGCGCCATTGGCACAACCAGTACTGACACTGCGGCCAGAGTTGGCGAAATGTAAAACATCATTCCCATGACACCAACAATTGTCAAAACAGAACTAAGTAATTGTCCTAGTCCCTGCTGAAGCGTTGTACTGAGGTTATCAATATCATTGGTTACTCGACTCAGGATATCGCCATGCGGAGTCGAGTCAAAGTACTTAAGAGGAAGTTTGGATATCTTTACTTCAACGTCCTCTCTTAAACGGTACATCGTCCGCTGCGTAACCCCAGCCATAATATAGCCTTGGAAAAAACTAAATAGAGCCCCAAGTACATAAACAAGAGCAGCAAGACCCAGTAAAGATCCCAACTTATTAAAATCAAATCCGGCACCTGGAAGGACGTTCATACCCGATATCATTGACGCGATTTGTCCTTGTCCGTGAGCTTTTAGTTCTGCAATTATCTTGGCTTTAGACATGTGTTTTGGCATTTGCTTGCTCACAATTCCGTTGAACAATACATTTGTAGCATCGCCAAGTATTCTTGGTCCAACAACAGTAAATGCGACTGATATTGAACCTAGGATTAAGGCGAAGACCAACTTCAATCGTTCACGGCCTAACCGCTTAAACAGTCGGGAGGTCGTGCCTTTGAAATTCTTGCTTTTTTCTCCAGACTGGCCAAAGTTCATACCCAAACCCACTCCGCGACCCATCATGCCAGGGCCTCATGACCAAGTTGGGAGATAACAATTTCTCGGTACTCTTGGCAAGATGTCTTGAGATCGTCATGTACGCCAGAAGCAATAACTTTGCCCTCGTCTAAAACAATGATTTTGGATGCATCAATAATGGTATTTACGCGCTGTGCAACTATAATTACGGCAGCTTCTTTTATTTCACTTTTTAATGCCTTTCTTAGGTTCGCATCCGTCGTGGCATCCAAAGCTGAAAAGCAGTCATCGAAAAGATAGAGTTTTGGTTTTCTAACTATCGCTCTTGCAATTGAAAGTCTTTGGCGCTGTCCCCCAGACACGTTTGTTCCCCCTTGGTCAATCTTGGTTTCTAAACCATCTGGTAATGCCTCCACAAAATTCTTGGCTTGCGCGATCTCAAGTGCTCTCCAGATTTCGTCATCGGTAGCATTAGGTTTCCCTAGTGTAAGATTTGATCTAACAGTTCCAGAAAAGAGGTATGCATTTTGTGGGATTAGACCCATATCAGACCAGAGCACGTCTAGATCTTGATCTTTTACATTTACGCCGTTAACCATTATTCTGCCCTCAGAGGCATCAAAAAACCTAGGTATGAGGTTCAAAAGCGTAGTTTTACCGCTTCCAGTCCCCCCTATAATTGCCGTCGTAGCACCAGGTACTACAGAAAAAGTCAGGTCAGACAGTACAGGCATCTCACTGCCTGGGTAGCCAAAACTTACTTCTTCAAATAAAACCTCACCACTTAAATTAATTGGCAAAATCGGTGTTCTAGACGATTTTATTACTGGATCCTTGTCTACAACTTCCAATATCCTCTCAGCGCTGGCCACGGCTCTTGGAACCAGTACTGCCATCATAACGGCAAGCATTCCCGCCATAAGGATCTGCATAATATAAGTCAGAAATGCGGTCAAGTTTCCAATCTGAAGCGATCCCTCACTTACCATTTTCCCGCCGAACCAAATGACCGCAACACTAGATAGATTTAAGATCACCATTAATGAAGGAAGAGCAATAGAAAAGATTCTATTTACCCTCAAAGCAGTACTTGTGAGGTCTGAATTTGCCTTAGAAAACCTTTCTTCTTCAAATTTGGTCTTTACAAAGGCCCTGATGACTCTAACTCCGGTAATTTGCTCCCTGAGTACTTGATTTATCTTGTCAATTTTGACCTGCATGCTTCGAAAAAGCGGTACAACCGTAACTAAGACAAAAGTGATTACTATTGCCATAGCTGGCACTGATATGAGAAGCAGTAACGAAAGGCGAGCGCCTTCTTTAATGGCCATGAAGACACCGCCCAAACTCAATACTGGAGCCATAACCATGAGTGTTAGTGCCATCTGTAAAAATAATTGAACTTGCTGAATATCGTTGGTGTTTCGGGTGATCAGAGAAGGCGTACCGATTTGGTTCATTTCATGTGCAGAAAAATCCTGAGCCCGCTTGAAAACCAGCTCTCTCATGTCAGCTCCAGCGGCCATAGACACCTTTGAAGCAAAGTACACTGCGATTATGGCCACTATACCTATGCCTACAGTAATTAGCAACATCCATGCACCAGTTACATAAATGTAGTGCATGTTTCCTTTTATAACCCCGTAGTTGATAATATCAGCATTTAAGTTCGGCAGATAAAGACTCGCACCAGCCTGAATCGCCACCAAGAACACTACCAGGAAAACTAATTTCAGGTATGGCTTTAATATGCGCTTTAAAAGAGTTGTCAGCACTAGCTATTTAACTCTTGCAAAGAAGTAGTCCACAGTCTGGTTAAAAGTACGCATTCCTATTAATTTAGCAACAAAGTCTTGGGTCTGACAAAGACGGCAAAGACAAATTGCATTTTGCCTTTTGAACTCTTGGGTAAAGAAGTTCGAGTTGTTCGTTTTGTCCCCCTCCCGATACCTAAAGCCGAGGTATTCCCGCGGTCAGAGTACATGCCCACGTCGCAAGTTCACAGCGTATCTTGGGACACTTAGAGATTCCAGAACTCCTGACATAGAGCAACTAATATCACGATCTACCAGGTAAATACTTGACTTTTGGTCATATATATGAGATAATAGATGCAGAGTATTTAACTGATTTAAGGAGAATTAATGGCTCAGTCATCAAGGCAGGCAAGAATGTCTGGGGTGCAACCTCTTCCTCTTTCGCCAGCTGGTTCCGTTGTCTTAGCTGACGGCATAGCGTTCTTAGAAAATGAAGATGGGACTGGATGTGTATTTGTTTGGGGAGCACCTACTTGGAGTTGGGACTCATCAGATATTGGGCTTAGGCGACTGTGTGCTGTTCAGATTGTAAATGCAAATGTAGCTTCTCAACGTCAAGTTGCTAATGCTTTTGGTGTTAATGAAACTACGGTGTGGCGCTGGCGTAGTGAGTACTCAGAAAGCGGA
>JAJYFT010000044.1 GCA_021790815.1 Actinomycetes bacterium | reverse complement strand
TCTGGTCACTGGGCAATTGAGTCACACCACTGGATTAGAGACGTGGTCTTTAATGAAGATCTCTCCCAAATCCGGAAAGGGACTCTCCCACGAGCAATGGCAACATTAAGGAATCTAGCGATTACAGCAATTCGACTAGCTGCAGGAGTGACAGCAAATATTGCTAAAGCAACTCGTCAGTTGGGACGAAATCCAGATCAGACCCTGGATTTACTAGGAATTCCACCAATGGCAATCGGACTTTGAAAATAACCGTGGGGGGTACCCCCTCAGCATTGAGAAAGATGACGAAGAAACCTACTCAGAAACCCAAAGAAAACTTTAGAAAGAAACAGACATGCGATAAGCGAAATCATCAAGATTTGAATGATAGAACTCTTTCGGTCTGGAATTATTCGACGCTGTACCGAATTTAAATGGTGTAGTGCTCTAGAAAAGAAATGCAAAACCTTTTCAGAGGTTTGGTCAATTCCACCTCTACAGTTAAGTTTTCTAACTGTTAGTGAATCCTAAAGACTGTCTATGGACCTTAGAAAAAAGTTTTAACTATTTTTCATAGCTTCAAGTAACGACAGTACAACTTTCCCATTCGCCTGGCCCTTTGTTGCCTTCATCACTTGACCAATAAAGAATTGCTGAACCTTGCCATCTCCATCTTTGAATCGATTCCATTCGTTAGGGCAATTCGAAATAATTCCTTTAAGTAGTTCTGACAACTCTGAATCCTCAAGCCCACCAAATCCGAGACCTGTTGAGATTTGAGATGGTGAAGACTTAGTCGTTAGCATTTCGGCGAATACTGCCTTAGCTTGGGTAGCAGAAAGTTGGCCTGTTTGTTCTAGGTTTAGTAGTTCAACAAGTCTTTCCGGCTGTAAAGCTTTAACTTCTTCAACGTAACCCGCAAACTCATTTGAGAATCTCTTTAGCGCAAGCTCAGCGTCGGCACCTTGTTTAACGACCTCTAAAAGGAGACCGTCTAGGTCCAAGTCAACAACGATAAACGCGCTGTCTTCATTAGGATTCTTTAATAATTCTATTATTCGCTGTCTTCTCTCTAAGGGCATGACAGGTAGAGACTGCTTTAACTGACGTACTATATCGTTTCCAAGATCAACTTCAACTAAATCAGGCTCTGGAAAGTATCGGTAGTCATCCGCCTCTTCTTTTGAACGAAGGGGGACAGTGGTTGATGCATCTTCATTCCAGTGGCGAGTCTCTTGTTTCACTTTTTCACCATTTTTTATAACGTTTATTTGGCGGCTAATTTCGTAATCAATAGCACGAACAAGCGAGCGTAACGAGTTAAGGTTTTTTATTTCAGTCCTGGTCCCAAATTCAATCGACCCAATTTTTCTTACAGAAACATTAGCGTCAACTCGCATTGAGCCTTCTTCCATCTTCCCGTCCGTTGTGTTAGTTGCAACTAATATAGCTCTAAGCTCAGAAACATACTTTTTCGCTTCTTCGGCTGACTTTATTTCAGGAGCACTGACAATTTCCACGAGGGGAACACCTGCCCTGTTGTAATCAATTGATGCACCACTTGATTCATGGATTCGTCCAGAAGATCCAATGTGAGTGGTCTTCCCAGTGTCTTCTTCCATGTGCGCTCGGACTACACCTATTGTTACATTTTTATCTAATTTTAGGAATCCGTTGACATTAATTGGTTGGTCGTATTGGCTGATCTGAAAGTCTTTTGGCATGTCAGGATAGAAGTAGTTTTTACGGTGAAAAATTGAAGGCTTAACCTCACAGTTTAAAGCTAAACCGATCATTGCAGCAAACTTCACTGCTTGTTCGTTCAAAACTGGAAGTGAACCAGGAAGCCCCAGACATACTGGACAGATATTAGTATTTGGTTCGACACCAAACTCATTCTTACATCCACACCAAAGTTTGGTAATGGTTTTAAGCTCGCAGTGAACTTCAAGGCCGATTACTGGTTCATACACTTCCTCCTCCACTTTAATTACCCTCCTGTGACAGTAGAAAATTGGCAATCGATAACAGCTTGCCGTCTTTTAAGGCGGGTGCCATAATCTGCAGACCAATTGGAAGTCCGCTGTCATCCGATCCAAACGGCACGTTAATTGCTGGATGTCCAGCCAAGTTAGTTGGGATAGTCATGATGTCTGACAGATACATCTCCATTGGATCGTCTAGCTTTTCTCCAATCTTGAAAGCTGTTGAAGGTGTAGTTGGAGAAAGCAGAATATCAACGCTTGAGTAAACTTTTGAAAACTCCCTAATTACTAAGGTTCTCACCTGCTGGGCACTCTTGTAATATGCGTCATAGTAACCTTTAGATAGTGCATAAGTTCCAAGCATTATTCTTCGCTTAACTTCGTCTCCAAACCCTTTAGTGCGTGTAGCAATCATCATTTGCTCGACGTTATCCCCATTTTCACGTGCGCCGTATCTCACCCCGTCAAATCGAGCAAGGTTTGATGAGGCTTCCGCTGGCGCTATAAGGTAATAAGCTGAGAGGCAAAACTTGACGCTCGGTATAGAAACTTCTTCGATGACTGCTCCCGCTACCTGAAGCTTCTCAATTGCATTTTTAAGTGAAACTGCAATGTTGGAGGTAAGTCCTTCATTAAACTCTTTAACAATCCCGACACGAAGACCTTTAATGTCAGTTTTTGACGGATTTAAAACTGGTGTGGTTTCAAAATTCAATGATGTTGAATCGTTCGAATCGTGACCTGATATAACTGTCATTAGGAGCTTCATGTCTTCGATAGTTTTTGCGAATGGCCCAATTTGATCGAGAGAACTTGCAAACGCAACTAGCCCGTATCTAGACACAAAACCGTAGGTTGGCTTTAAGCCTAATACACCACAAAACGCAGCTGGCTGTCTTATCGAACCTCCAGTGTCGCTTCCTAATGCAATAGGAACTAGATTTGCTGCAACAGCTGCAGCGCTACCCCCACTTGAACCTCCCGGAACTCTATCTAAGTCGAATGGGTTTTTAGTTGGACCGAAAGCTGAATGTTCAGTTGAAGACCCCATCGCAAACTCGTCCATATTTGATTTTCCAACTATTACTGCGTCAGCTTCAATGAGTTTATCGATTACGGTAGCATTGTATGGAGGCGTCCAACCTTTAAGAATTTTTGACGCGCAAGTCGTTTCAACTCCTCTGACGACTATATTGTCTTTAATTGCTATCGGTACTCCAGCAAGTGGACCCAATGTTTCGCCATTTTTAAATTTCTTATCAATTTTTTCAGCTTGAGAACGAGCCAAATTATCTGACACTGTTATGAAAGCATTTAAGTCGCTGTTTAAGCTTTTTATTCTCGCTAAATGCTGTTCAGTAATCTCCATGGCAGATACCCTGCCTTTGCTGACTTGACTGGCAATCGAACTTGCTGAGTCAAATTTGAAAGTGTCAATTCGCGACTGCATTAATCTTCACCCAAAATTGGAGGGACTAGGAAGCCAGTTTCAGTTCGCTGAGGAGCAACACTAAGAACTTCTTCACGCGAGATTGATTCTCTTGCAGTGTCCAGACGAAAAACATTTTTTAAGGCTAGTGGGTGAGAAGTTGGGGGCAAATCACTTAAATCAATTGAACTCAAGTCCTTAGCGTGTACCAATACTGCACTTAGTTGAACTGTAAAACTTTCAAGTTCATCGTCGTTTAAATCGAGTCGTGCAAGACTTGCAACGTAACTTACATCCTGTTTTGAGATGATCTGCTCTTCGTTGTTGTCCATTTTCTATGCGATTCCGAATATGGATTTAAAAAACTCAACGATTCTACTTTCAATAAGTTCTTGGTCAAAATCTAAAGTTGCAACGTGGTAGCTATTTTCTAACCAAACTCTTTCAATGTGTCCTTTTAATTTCTCCTCTAAAATATCGCCAGAAGAAGTTGGAACTACGTGATCTTCACGACTTGAGAATAGTAAGACCTGTGTATGGATATTTTGGAGTTTTTCGTAAAGATTGTCAAGTCCTTCGAATAGAGAAAGCGCGGCTTCAAGAGGGCTTCCTTCGTAGGCAAGTTCTTTTGATCCCGGTTTCTTGATATCCGATCCAACCCCAGGGGCAACTTCCATTCCTGATTTTAGAAGTTCCTCAACTATATTTCGATATTCAGGGGCGGGAGGGTCTATGAATGGATTTATAAGTGCAACCCCTGTAACTGGATACTTTGCTGCAAGTTCACAAGCTAAAGTGCCTCCCATTGAAAGTCCAACTAACCCGACGCGGCCACATTTCTCATTCAAATCGTTGAAAGATTCGTCAATTGCATTTAGATAGTCGTTATATCGAGTTGGAATCATTTGTTCAATAGCAGTTGCATGACCAGGCAAAACAGGTAAATCTACGGTCAAATTTAACTCAGCTAACTTCGTTGCAATCGGTCGCATCGACTGAGGGTTTCCTGTAAATCCATGTATTACCAGTACCCCATCGTCTCCACCTGGAAAAAATTCTGGTTCTGTTCCTAAAATGTAGTTACTCACAATAGAGATGCTAGTGCCAAAATATACCTTAAATTTCAATTGGCATTGTATCAGCGAACAGTGGTAAAGTTCACTAATGTAGATTTAACGCCCAAAAGCGCAATTCTAAAAACTAGTTAATTAGGGATGTGATTGCATCCCCTTACAATCTTGGAGGAAATTAAATAATATGGCCAAATACCCATTTTTAAGTGAGGGATGGACTCAAGCTGCTAAGGCTCTTCGTGAGGAAGCTGGCGACGCTGGGAGTGTAGTACCAGGAAGCGTCAAGATGAATCTTGTTATTACTGAAGTTCCATTCGGTGATGGAAACATTGACGCACACCTAGATACAACTGCTGGCCAGCTCGACATGGACCTAGGTCACCTTGAAAACCCAGAAGTAAAAGTAACACTTGACTACACCACAGCAAAAGCAATTTTGATTGAGAACAACCCACAAGCGGGTATGCAGGCATTTATGGCTGGAAAGATCAAGGTTGAAGGTGACATGGCTAAGTTGATGGCTATGCAAACAGCTACACCTGATGCAAAAAGCCTAGAGATGGCCGGAAAGCTTCGCGATATAACTGAGTAGATTAATTTCAAAATTAATTTGAAAGAAGTTAAAAAGTAAATGCCCGCTCGACTGAGCGGGCATTTACATTTATAGTCTCGAAGTTTAGAGCAAATTTTTCATTTCTGTCTCGAGTTCTGCCACTGTCCATTTTGCTTCTTTGCTAATTTCAGTGGTCATCGTCCAAGGTTGGAATAGTCTCACTTGACCACCTTGTACGAAAAATACTTTTCCAGTTGCAGGACAGTTTTCTGTTGCAAGGTATCCCACCAATGGAGAAATATTGTCAGGTGCCCAAGCATCAAAAGTGCCTTCGCCTGGAGCTTTCACAATGTCAGAAAGGCCAGGTGTATTTTCAGTCATTCTTGTTCTAGCAGCTGGAGCAATTGCATTAGCCCTTACGCCGTAACGACTAAGTTCCATAGCAGAAATTACCGTTAGTGCTGCTATTCCAGCTTTTGCGGCGCCGTAGTTTCCTTGTCCGGCGTTTCCAAGAAGCCCTGAAGTTGAAGAAGTATTAATGATTGCAGCTTTGACTTCTTTGCCAGCCTTTGACTGTTCTCTCCAGTAGTTTGCCGCAAATCGAGTTGGAACAAAATGACCTTTTAGATGAACGTGGATTACTGCATCCCAGTCTTCTTCGGTCATATTTATTAAGACTCTGTCTCGTAAAATCCCTGCATTATTGATTAGCACATGAAGATCTCCGAAAGCCTCGACTGCAGCGTTAATTAACCTTTGTCCACCCTCCCAGTCGGCAACGTTGTCATCGTTAGCTATAGCTTCTCCGCCGAGCGCCTTTATTTCGTCCACAACTTGCTGAGCAGGCGATCTGTCATCTCCTGAGCCATCCAAAGATCCTCCTAGGTCGTTTACAACTACTTTTGCGCCCTCTTTTGCGAATAGCAAAGCGTGCTCACGTCCAATTCCGCGTCCTGCACCAGTTATGATCGCGACTCTTCCATCAAGCGTTCCCATATTAATTTTCCTTTCTTTCCGTTAAGAAACTGTTTCTCATTAAATGTCTTATATTAGATGCCTAACATGAAACTTATGTAATTCTTGTATATTAACGCAAACAATTTCGTGCTATTTACGAACGTGCATTACATAACAATGGATTTTTTTGTAAAATTGTAGTCAACATGAATGTTCGCCGAATAAATATGCGGGCGGTGCGCGTTATTGGCGTATTGGTTTTAATTGCTCTACTCAGCTCTGGAGCTAATTTTGTCGCGGCTGTGTCTGGACCTGTTATAAAAAAGCCTATGGTAGTTAAGGTTGATTATCAGCGGCTCGAAGAACAGCATGCAATTGCTGCAGCAGAGTCTAAAGTAAAAATTGTTTTACCAAAAGCAACAACTGCCCCTCAACCTGCCCCACCTTCAGTTGTTTTTTCTACGCCTCTAAAATCTCATGAAATATTTGGTTTTGCTCCATACTGGACACTTTATGAAGAGAGCCAGTTTAATGTTTCGGATTTTACAACAATTGACTATTTTGGGGTTTCTGTAAATGGTGACGCAACTCTTTCAAATTCTGACAGTGGATGGTCAGGATTTCAGTCGCAAGATTTGGTGGATCTAATCAACCGAGCACACGCAGCTAGCGACAGAGTTGTGCTTACAATCTCTTGTCTGGAGCAGTCAACACTGGTTCAGCTAGTTTCCAATCCCAATGCTCCAACATTAATTGCAAATGAGGTAATTCCGGTTCTTCAAGAGAAACATCTTGACGGTTTAAATATTGATTTTGAAGGCCAAGGAAGTGCAATTAGAAGTGGACTGACTCGGCTCATTGTTTCGCTTTCAACATTGGTGCATGCTTTTAACCCTAACTTTCAAGTGACGGTCGATACGTATGCGTCATCAGCGGGTGACCCTAACGGCCCATTTAACATTGGCGCGCTTAGCCCGGGGGTTGATGGATTTTTTGTAATGGGCTACGACATGGAGAATCCACTGGTGCCATCACCAAATGCGGCACTCGACAATTGGACCCCGTCAGATGTAGAGGCGTTGCAGGAGTATACAGATATTGTGCCTCCAACCAAGTTAATTCTCGGTATCCCATACTATGGCTATGATTGGCAGACAACAGATGGAACGGCAAATGCATTGGCGACTGCCCCGCCAATACCTCTGACATATCAGACAATTGTTCAAAATAATAACCCTCAATATTGGGACCCAACAACGTCAACTCCTTGGACTAGCTATGAGATTGGAACTCAGTGGCATGAAACCTATTACGATGATCCAGCGTCCGTTGCACTTAAGGCTGCGCTGGCAGATTATTATCATGTCGCTGGGGTTGGTGTTTGGGCATTGGGGATGGATGGGAACGATCAAGCTATGTTGGCCGCACTGCTTGGCAATTCACCGCCTATAAAAGATTACAATATTGGCCCGGTTCAAACTAGTGAATCGGTTACTTCTTCAACTACCACGCAAGTTTGTTCAACAACGACGCTTCAATCAAGTACTACATCAACAAGTGTACCCACAACGGTAAATTCTTCAACAACGACTTCTACCACTACGACAGTACCAACAACGACTTCTACCACAACGACTTCTACCACAACGACAGTACCAACAACGACTTCTACCACAACGACAGCGCCATTAAATAAGTCAAGTACTACGATATCGACACTGGGATTGTCAACGAGCTCAACAAGTGTGACTTCAGCTAGTTCGACTACTACAACTTCACCATGTGGGGCCACTCACTAAAGTAATTAGTTGCTAATAAATGAAGTGGCTTAATTTGTTTTTATTAGAGTAGTCAAACAAGATGTTTTTTTGGTTTACTGAGCTAAAACGGGATACCTTTTGGTCAGATCTGCACACTCAACGCAGACAGATTCGGGGATAACATGCAGCTTCATTAGAAGTGCGAACATTTTGCAGCCAACACACAGACCAAAGCCAGATTCCAAAGAAGCAAATACTACCAAAACTGAAATAAGAACTTGAGAAACAATATTGATTCCGAACCCAAAAGAGAATATTGCTGCGAGAATCGTTACAAATGCTCCAATTCCTTGGGCAAACCGTTTTGGAGGACCTGGCGAGTACTTAGGTTTGAACGGTGCAAACTTAGCAAACACTTTGACGGCAAACATCGCTAGTGGACTGAGAGAAGGTCCGCTTAACACTCGGGCAATGAAACCAAAGGCCATGACTAAAATTATCCAGTTAAAGCCAGTAATCAGTGAAATTAAACCCAAGATTGCAACTACACCGGCAGTAAAGCGAGATGCAACTTCATTAACAGGATTCGGGAAGGAGAAAACTTTTGAAAGCAACGATTTTTGGTCCATATCTAAATATTACCAAATTAGTCAGGAATTGTGTCAAATTTTAAAAATTAGTGACAAAAGACCTAAGATTAGGTCAAATTAGCCTGGTCAGAGCAGCTCTAGTGAAATTGGACCTGCAATTAACAATGAAATGAAAGTAAAACCAAGGTCCCGCAACTGGATAAATGCTTGCCTACCCCATTCGCTATCTGATCCAACAACAAGAGGTGAATTGAAATCTTTCGGTAGCATTTTTAGGTCCAGATGATCGTTGATTGTGATGACTTCGAGTCTATCCTCTGAAAGAGCGTTTTTAAATGAACTACTTTGGAAAAAATTCGCCATACATAGCCCTGAATTTTCCTGGTTATAAGACGTGACGTTGTCTTTCAGCAAGAGGCTTATTTTGCGTAAATTGGAGCTTTGTAGCAATTCGAAAGCAGTATTTTTAAATAAAGGCTTCGAATCGTTTTGGAAAATACGGTGCAGTTCTGAGCGGTTGATAATGTCTAATGCGTGCGTTGGCATCACTTTTTCGCCTAGTAAATCACGTAGCTCGTCAGGATCGATCTTCTCCCGTTGGCTAATAATATTTAAAAATTGAGGCAAGTTAGATTTGAATATCCAATTATTTAAGAGTTCTCCCTCGAATGAATTTTTATACGTAGTAATCAATGGGTTGGATAGTATGTTCTTTCGACACAGTGATGAGTAAATTATTGTTTGAGGATTTAAAACTTTCTTAAGTCTGGATAAGTCTTCAAAAATCTCAACTTTATGAGATGGGTTATTTATGTATCCAATATCTCCCGGAGTAATGACTGTCCCTGTAAAGACCGACTCAAAAGTATTTATATTGTTTTTAGAACCGCTGTTTATTTTGCTATCATTCAGCAGAAGAAGTGACCTGTTCATTCCGCCGACGTTAGCTTTTGTAAAGGTAAGTGAGCCAAAGTTTCTAATATTTTTATTTTGGAATAGTGGCTTGATCTCAGATGTGCCGTCATTATCGTTGTCAACTTCCTCAAAGCAGCATGAGATTTTAATTCCAAGCGATCTTGCATCCTTTTCGTAGTAGTCAGGCTCAAAGGATGGGTTGATCAAAACTGCCTCGTTTAAGGCAGTCTCAACAACCAAGTAGGTGCACTGGTCGTTAATTTCATTTATGTATGATAAGACTACGTAGGCCAAACTCTTCCTAACTGGATCACTTAGTTACTGTTTTATACAAGTAAACCTCTCAAATTTAAATTTAATTTTCAAAATTAATTTAGATGGTAGTACTATGTCATAAATTTCGAACTTAATTTGAAAGCTTACTTAAAGTTTTGCATGCAACTGATTCTAATTTGGGCAATTCATAAATTTCTATATCGGCTACTATCAAATAAGTAAGATGAGTCGAATTTCAAATTCAGAGAATAC
The DNA here is from genome assembly GCA_021790815.1 of Actinomycetes bacterium. Classification (GTDB taxonomy): domain Bacteria; phylum Actinomycetota; class Acidimicrobiia; order Acidimicrobiales; family JABEUL01; genus JAJYFT01. Next base: position 6,282 of record JAJYFT010000044.1, on the reverse strand, counting down.
GAAAACAACAAGTGCAGTAATGATATTAATTACAGTTGCTGGTTTGATGAGGTCAAGCCAGAATGTTACTTTTACGACCTATCCGATACTCGGTTCGAAAGTTCTTCACCTAAACTCCTCTCAAATAGGGCTTGCTGCGACACTTTCTGGGCTCTCAACATTTGTCACAATGATCTCATTTAGTAAGATAAGTAGGATTTTTGGCCGAGAATTGATTATTTTCTTAGGTGTAAGTTTACTTGGCATTACATCTCTTCTATTTGTTGTCATAAATACAAAAATGGAATTCTTACTTGTTGCTCTTCTCTCTGGAGTAGGTGGCGGCTTAGCATTCCCTTCCCTCGTAACGCTGCTTAGTTTAGCTACAAAAACAAGAAAATCGTGGGCAATGGCAATGTTTTCATCCGCACTCTCCTTGAGTTTGATATTGGGTCCACTTATTGAGGTGCTTTTGCTCCTAGCGTTTCATGGAAATTTGAGAAGGGTTTTTTTGTATTTTGCATTGACTCCGTTTTTGGCTGCGGGGTTAGTACTGTACTACTCTCGATGGGTTCGATCAGACATCTCCAGCGAAACGAAAGAAGAATTTGAAAAGAGGGCAGTCGCTGTGATTAGTGGCGAGAATGAGAGTAAAACTGAGGTAAAGAGTATTAATCCAAAGTCTGCTTTGAAGTTCGCGATATTTATTCAAATTGCGTATATGATTCCATTCGTATCGGTTGTAAGTTTTGGAGGTCTGTATTTAAGAAGTTTTGATCGAATAGATATTAATCAATTTTCTTTGTATTTATCCGTATTTTTTTTGACGTCACTTTTGATGAGATTGTTGCTGGTTAAAAGATCACCAGTTCATAATCCGTATCTAATTTGTGGTTTGGCTGTTGTTGCTTCAATTACGGGACTCGGTGCATTAACAAGTTTCAGAGGAATCTATAGTGCAATTATTGGCCTCGCAATTCTTGGAGTGCCGCATGGAATAATGTATCCACTCTCACTTTCAATTGTCGCCGAGAATACGCCTAATGAAATGCTTGCCAAATCAAATGCGCAGCTAGCCGCATTCGCAAATCTAGTTCCACTGGTTGTTCCAGTATTGATTGGCATTTCAATTAATGAAGTAAATTATCGCTTTACGTTTATGTTGCTGGCACTTCCCGTGGCACTGTTTGCAGTACTAGCATTTATTTCACTGAGGTTTCAAATTGTAACGCGATCATAAAAGAAATATGATTGTAAAGTGCAAGAAAATGAATTCAATGAATTAAAAGTAATCAGCAAGTTTGCCCCACAGTTAGTTGTGCCAATTGGTGAAGGATTTGAAAAAACGTTTAATATGGAACTTACTTTTTCCGATCCTCCTAAATTACTTTCTAAGGTGAAACTTGGAATACACCTGTGTCAGCCGCTAGGTATCATCCACGGCGGTGTTTATGCATCGATTGCTGAATCGATGGCTAGTATCGGCACTGCGCGTGAAGTCCTTCCGCAGGGTAAAGTAGCTATCGGTCAGTCAAATGCCACTTATTTTTTACGTCCGGTTAGTTATGACGCAGGTTACATTTATGCATCGGCGATGCCCAAACATATGGGGAAAACAAGCTGGATATGGGATATAGATATCACTGATGAGGAGAAAAGAGTGTGTGCGACTTCTCGTGTAACGATAGCTGTTTTAGATCCCGACCGAATTAAACAGAGCAAAAAAGTCGAAAATGATTCAGAAGCCTAAATTTAAAATTCATATGGAAAAATATCCGGAGAGGTTTGGAAATGAGATCTTGTAGAAGGTGGAAGGATTAAGTAGATGAGTTCCAATATAGGCGCCAAAGAAGTCGTTGACCTTTTAAAGGAGGAGTTTAAGGTTCTTGTAGAATTTTTAGGTGAACTTAATCATGATGAGTTTAATTTAGCAACTGATTGTCCAGGTTGGACTGTAAAAGACAACGTTTCACATTTGTTAGGCATTGAAGAAATGCTTTTAGGCGTTGAGCCAACGAAACATGTTGCGAAGAATAGTAGTTGGGTAAAGAACCCAATGGGCGAATTAAACGAAAACCGAGTTGATAGTTTACGAAAAACTCCTGCAAAAGAGGTTGTTTCACTCTTTGAGAGTGCGATTAAAACGAGATTAGCCAATTTGGAAGCTATGAACCCAGTTGATTTTCAAGCCGAGACAATGACCCCTACAGGGCCTGGTACCACTCTTGATCTCTTAGAAATTAGAATACTGGATCTTTATGTGCATGAACAAGACATGAGACGTGCAACAAAAAAACCTGGTCATCAAGGTGGACCGGTCGTTGAAAGCGTCATCAACCGACTTCTCCTTCCAATGCCTATGGTATTTTCAAAACGCGCAAAAGCATCTGATGGCGAGACACTTTTGATTGTTTTGAAACCTCCAGTTGAAAAAAAGTCAATAATTGTGGTTCAAGACCACCACGGAAAATTTGAAGATTCAGCCAGTTCTTTTACCGTTGAGATGGTGAGCGAACCTGATGCCTTTATAGAGTTGACATGCGGAAGAACACCTGTAAAAGATCTGCTGGCTTCACGTCGTATCGAAATTAAGGGAAGTGTTGAACTTGGACTTAGTTTTCTGGAAAATTCAATTATTATGATTTAATCTATGTGAATTGCTAAAAAATAGGAACATTGGTCTGTGTCCGAAAATGCAAGTGCAAGAGAGTGACTTTAGTCGTGGGGAGAAATAAATATTCAAGAATAAATTCTTGATCGCTTTCGGCAGTTGCTTTAGCGTCTTTTTTCGGAGAAGAAACTAGTAAGCAAATTTGAGCATTCAGTGGCAAGTACTCCACTTTCAACGATAAAGTTATGATTTAAACGTGGATCTGATGAAAAATTATACAGAGAACCGAGGGACCCAGCTTTTGGATCGTGACATCCAAATATGACTTTTGATATTCTAGAGTTCACTATAGCTCCTGCGCACATAGGACATGGTTCTAATGTGACTACTAAAGTGCATCCCGCTAAATTCCAAGTTCCTAACTTTTTACATGCGCTATCGATTGCAACAATTTCAGCATGTGAGCTCGCCAATTGTCGGAGTTCTCTTTTGTTGTGTCCTCTTCCAACTATTTCAAGTTTTTGATTCAATAAAATTGCACCAACTGGGACATCGTCATGCTTGAGACAGTTTCTTGCTTCAGAAATAGCAAGGTTCATTAGTTCATCGGAGCTAAAGTCTCTAAATATTGTCTTCAACGTTACCCAAGTCCTTTGATTCTAAGCTGTGGCGGAGAGGGTGGGATTTGAACCCACGGTGGCATAAACCACACACGATTTCCAGTCGTGCCGAATCGGCCGCTCTCGCACCTCTCCATGATCACTTAAAATCTACTATTATTTTAGGGGTGCCTTTGTCATCGGTGACTGGGCACTGCGCAACGATGCGCCGTGAACCGGGTCAGGGTCGGAAGGCAGCAGCTCTCAGCGGATTGAATCGTGTGCCGCAGAATTACCTAGTCACCGATGAGAGAGGCACTTTTAAAAGCTAAAGTACCATTTAAAAGGATATTTTTAATCTGTGTATCAAAAATCGAATAATCTCTAGTTGTGGAAGACTCTACGGAACAAAAGCAAATATTTCAATCCCTATATCGCAGATTTCGGCCACAAAAGTTTTCAAGTCTAAAAGGTCAAGACTTTGTCGCTACTGCGCTTAGAAATGCTGTAAAGGCAAACAGGGTCGGTCATGCTTACCTATTTAGTGGTCCGAGAGGCACTGGAAAGACTTCAACGGCAAGAATCTTGGCGAAGGCACTAAACTGCACCGAACTGATAGACGGTGAACCTTGTGGAGAATGTAGCTCTTGTGTGGAAGTAGTAAACGGGACTTCACTCGATGTTCATGAGTTAGATGCCGCTTCAAACAATGGTGTCGATGCAATGCGTGAGCTTGTTTCTAGGGCAGGTCTAGGGTCCCCAGGGAGATGGAAGGTCTACATCATCGACGAAGTTCATATGCTCTCTGTAGCTGCTTCTAACGCACTTTTAAAGACCCTTGAAGAACCGCCAAGTCACGTAGTATTTGTTTTAGCTACTACCGACCCGCAAAAAGTGCTTCCGACTATTAGAAGCAGGACCCAACACTTTGAGTTTCATCTTTTGAATCCATCCACCTTGAGGGATCTCTTAGAAGAAGTTAGAGATTCAGCAAGCCTTGAAATAGAACAATCTGCTATTGAAGTCGCTATGCGCAGAGGGAAGGGTTCTGCAAGGGATGCGCTAAGTGCTCTAGACCTACTGGCATCATCAGGTGAGGTAGATGACGACGCGCCAGAGATTGATGAAGTCATTGCATGTTTAGTTGATAAAGATGCCGGGTCGGCATTAATAGCTTTAGAAAAACTCTACGAAGAAGGTCATGACCCAGCAACAATCGCTGTGGAACTCATCGAGTACTTAAGAAATGGATTTTTAAGTTTGCAATCACCGATGATGGTTGATCGTGACGATCCTTACATTAAAAAAGCAGAAGATCATGCCAATGCACTTGGGCTTTCGGCTGTTGTAAGGGTCATCGAAACCCTAGGAAAGTGCATAGTAGAGATGAGAGATTCACCTGACAGTAGGATAAATCTCGAAGTAGCTTTTGTCAGATTAGCAAATCCTGATGCAGACGGGTCTTATCAAGCCTTAGTCGATAGGGTGACGAGACTTGAGAGAAGGCTGAAAGAGCTAGAGTCAAGGCCGGAACTGTTTGAAGTTAAATCAGGGCAGAATACGTGGCCAGGGGGAAGCGATTTGCCGTCTCAAAGTGATTCAAAGTCCAGACCAAGCTTAGGCTCATACCGCAGAGCATCTTCGGTTAAAGTACCAGACGCTGTCGAAAAGGCTGAGAGTAAATTTCCCAGCAAAAGTAACGTAGAAACTGCAACTGATAATTCTACGGGCAAAGTAGAAAATTCTAGAGTTTTTGAGAGAGATGAAATAGTTCAAGCTTGGGGAGATAAAATTCTGCCTTCTTTAACAGGCAAACTCAGGTCTGTTTTTCAGGCTGGCAGATTCATAGGGGTTGAAGCGGGCAATATTTCAGTCATGGCATTACCAAATGAGGCACACCGGAATTACTGTGAAAGCTTAAAAGACGAAGTTGAAATAGTAATGTCACAGTATTTTAAATCTCGAATTTCGATTCAACTTGTAGTCGAAAACAAAGCACCAAAAGAACAGATGATTGTTGAAGAGAAGAAGGAAGTTGAAGTAGAAGAAACGTCTGAAGCTGTCCTAGAGAGAATAGCCAAAGTTTTTCCAGGTGCTGAAGAGATTACGGAGTAAGGAAGTTATTTTTGGGTAATTTAACGTTGGTTTCGATGAATCTAAAGTGCTTCAGAACTATTTAGGGAAAAGTTATGTTGTATGTACCATCAGTTCAAGCGTTAATAGATGAGCTCGAAAGACTTCCCGGTATTGGGCCAAAATCGGCCCAAAGAATTGCCTACTATCTGCTAATTATTAACAAAGATGATGCTAATAGATTAGCTAAATCTATTAGAGATGTGAAAGAGAGAGTTAGGTTTTGTGTGCGCTGCTTTAACATCTCTGAAGACGAGTTATGTCAGATATGCAGTGACCCGTCACGAGAAAGTGGAACAATTTGTGTTGTGGAGGAACCAAGAGATGTCGTTGCAATTGAAAGAACAAAACTCTTCAAGGGAAGCTACCACGTTCTAGGTGGTGCTTTAAGCCCACTAGACGGGATAGGTCCGGATCAGATAAAGATTAAAGAGCTTCTTGAACGAGTTAAAAATGAAACTATTCAAGAAGTTATCGTTTCAACCAATCCGAACCTTGAGGGAGAAGCAACTTCGATGTATCTAGCTAAGCTTTTGAGTCCGCTAGAGGTAAGTGTCACTAGGATTGCCAGTGGCCTACCAGTTGGTGGGGACTTAGAGTACGCAGATGAAATTACTTTAGGCCGAGCAATTGAAGGTCGACGCAGGATAGACTAAGAGACTTTTATTAGAAGTGCATCTCCTTGCCCTCCGCCACCACAAAGTGCCGCCGCTCCAATTCCTCCTGAGCGCCTCTTCAACTCATAGCTTAAAGTAATTGCCAATCGTGTACCGCTCATCCCAACAGGGTGTCCAAGAGCTATTGCTCCTCCATTCACGTTTACAACTTCTTCGTTTACTCCTAAATCATCCATTGATGCTGCTGCAACCGCTGCAAATGCCTCATTTATTTCATAGAGCTTAACTTCATTTTGTGAAATACCAGATTTTGAGAGTGCTTTTTTAATTGCATTTGATGGCT
>JAJYFT010000043.1 GCA_021790815.1 Actinomycetes bacterium | reverse complement strand
ATTGAACGAGAGATACGCTGCAGATCACTCTTTAAAGGAGTTATCTCTCTATCCAGAAGATCGCGCATGTGAAGCGCCAAGTGCAACCCGCATACTCGAGATCTTCAATGGAGCGACACGAGACTATCTATATGACAAAAATGGTGAAGTTGTTCAGATTTTCTACCCAGAACTCTCAAAACTACAACTCCAGTGCAGATTCTCGATCTACTTGGGATCTCGCCAAACCGATTTAAGTGATCAATCTGTGGGAGCGTAAAACACTGCTCCTAGGTGCGGAAAGCAAGGTAAAAGTCAATGTAAACAAAGCTTAATTAAGTTTTGTAATCGCAACTAGTCAAGAGAGTGTATTCTTTGATATGTGGCGGCGTGGCCGAGTGGTTCAGGCAGGGGCCTGCAAAGCCTCGTACGGCGGTTCGATTCCGCCCGCCGCCTCAACTTTTTGATATATATGATATCTTTTCCAAATTGCTTTTGAAACTGGATTGATCAGCCCTAGCTCTTCGCTAAGAGATCGCACTTTTGACAAGGCTCTAAGACTTTCTTTTTGATGTTCAGCATTATTCGAGTAGGTTTCTTTTACGACCGAAGCAGGAATGTTGTAGGTTTTTACAATGTGTCTTGGGGCCTGTAACATAAGTTGTGCCATAGATCCTAAAATTGCAGGCGTTCCAATTGCAAGAGCCTGTCGTCGTGCTGGATCTAAGTTGGGTACATGTTTCTTTAAATAATGCCTGGCAAAAGAGAGGTGTCGAGCTTCTTCAGTAACATGAATCCGCATAATGCGTTCAAGAATGGGATGTATTTCCCCTCCACTCCGAAGCGCTTTTCTTTGAACATAATCGATTGGGTCCTCGCCTCCTAGAACAAACATAAAAAATAACGAAGGGAAAAAACGCCCGAGTTGTATCACATTTCGGGACCCTAAATTTTCCATTCCGCTAAGCCCTGGCACATCAAGACCACTTCTATTTACAAACTCTTGAAACATAAGCGAGTGCTGTGCTTCTTCAATAACCTCATGATATGCATATCGGAATTCGGGACTTCCATTTGGGAGTGTTGCTGCAAACTCTAAAAGACCCCTCTTTAAAATTGATTCAAACTGTAAGCCAATCTTCATTTTTGTAGCGATTAAGTGCAAGCCGATTCTACTTTGTATAAGTGGTTCTTGTCCTTTGTACCAATCGCTTTCTGCTAATGGATCAAGTTTCTCACTTCTAAGGACCCACCTATCATCGTCGGGAGAAATTTCCATTTGGGGCCCGTCCCAATCAACATCTCCATAGGCATCAAAATGTTTAGTGACGCTCTGTTTTGATAGGCGCTTAAGAAGTGCAACATAGCTGCTGTCAACGTCTGAATCTGTCACAATTTCTTCATCAAGTTTTAAGTTGGTCATATAATTTCCTCATTCTCGGATTTAAAAGATTCGGGTGTGTTTGATTGATTTGTGTTCGGATTATTTGAACTGTTGTTTGTATCACCGTTTAAGGTGCTTTCTGATTTTTCGAGCTTATTCACCAACTTTGGTTTCAAGACGGATATTGGTTGATTTTTGATTTGGTATGTAGGAAACTGAACGCCGCCTTCGATTGCGATTCCTTCAAATCCTGACCACAATAGTGTTGCAAGGGCCTCAACCATTCGAGAACGACTCATCACCTGGTGTTCACTCCACCAAGCGCCAGCCAAGTGCACCATTCCAACTATTCCGTGGGCCCAAAGTTCTGCGGCTCCTGTATCCAATCCAACTTTGTGTAGCTCAACATCCAAAACTATTGCTACTTGTCGAGATACCCTCTGCATAAACTCAACTCGCCCGGGCGATGCCTCACTTAGGTGTCGTGTCAGGAAGTTGTAAACATCTTTATTCTCATCTATGAAACCAACATAAGTAGCGATCGTTTTCTCTAAGAGCATATATGGGTCTTTTGCTGCAAGTTCGTTAGGAGTTAAACCTAATGAAGCATTTAGTTCATTAAAGAGCATTTCTTCTGCGTATCTTGATACTGCATCTACGAGACCTGCACGATCTGAAAAGTGCCTGTACAGAATTGGTTTTGTAACTCCTGCACTAGCCGCTATCGCTTCCATAGAAGTCGAAGGACCACCTAACCGTATAGCATCAATTGCAGCTTCGATTAGTTCTTGTTTTCGACGTTCTCGTTTTTCATTTCTAACTTCTGGTGACGGATTCGTAGTTTTTGACCCTTGGAAACGCCCGAGAACTGCGCCTGATACAGCATCTGTGACATCATTAACAGTATCGACTACTGTATCGACTACTGTATCGACAACTTTGTCTACAACATTTTCTATTTTTGATGTAATGAAATTAGGTTCGTGTGTCTGGGTTTCTGTTACCGCGGTATTTTCACTTAGTGTTTTAATCCCCATGTTGCTGGAATCTTGGCGATCTCTATTTTTACTTCGCATGTAACACACTGTAACAGTTACTAATCGTAACTGTCAAGTATTAATCAAAATTATCTATGAAGTTTCTGTCAGCATGTAAATATATTGAGCGTGTGGCGATATAATTAAGTGAGCTATATGTAGTGAACCTGTCGCTTAGAGCGCAATTGGACGATAATTAGAAAGTTTCGCGTTCAATAGACCAAACAAGAAGGAGATCACTGAATTGCCAACCGTAGAAGAAGTTCAGAATATGTTAACAGGGCCAGGCGCTGTTTTTGAAGTTGTAACAGAACCTGTAAATGGCATTGAAATGAAAGTTTATAAGGAAAGGAATAAGTCTTTACGTGAACTTTCTCGGATGGCTTCATTGCGAAATGACAATGATATTTTTATTGTCTTTGGCGAGGAGAGAATAAGTTTTCCAAGATTTGTCGAGCGTAGTGACATTATTGGAGTCAACCTTGCATCTCTTGGAATTAACAAGGGTGATAGGGTAGCGGTGCTCTCTGCAAATAATCCAGAGTGGTGCTTAAGTTTCTGGGCCACAATTGATATTGGTGGCATCCTCGTGGGCCTAAATGGATGGTGGAAGGCTGACGAAATAATTTACGGGTTAAAGCACAGTGAGTCGAAAATTCTGATAGCAGACCGGGATAGATTTAGGCGAATATCAAATTTTTTGCCTGAGCTTCAAGATCTGAATTTTATTTTTGTAATTGATCCCGAAGAAAAAGATTTAATCGATGATAGGGTAAGAGACTTTATAGAACTGGAAAAGGTGAGTTCTAATAATTTATTGGCCCTAGAACGTGAGATAGATGAAGACGATGCAGCCGTTATTTTTTATACGAGTGGTACAACAGGTCGTCCTAAAGGTGCTGTTTCTACTCATCGTTCAATGATTGCAAATCTTCAAAATACCTTTTATACCGTTATAGCAGGTTCTTTCTTATCTCCAGGCAGAAGCCTACTTCCAGAAGGTGATTCAACTCAGATAGGAAGCCTAATTACTTCACCACTGTTTCACGTTACGGGTTGCCATTCAGGATTAGTAGTTGGAATTGCTTCAGGTTTAAAATTGGTATTTCCTGCGGGGAAACAAGAACCAGAGAAGATTTTGAAGCTAATTCAAGATGAAAAGATTTCGATTTGGACTGGTGTACCCACGATGGTATGGAGGGTGCTCGAAGAGGCACATAACTATAGTTTTGATTATTCATCCTTGAAAAGTATTGCTTATGGCGGTTCGCCTTCAGGAGCTGATCTACAGCGTAGGATCAAAGAAGTATTTCCTAATGTTAAGTCTATGAGTAATGGGTATGGACTAACTGAATCATCGTCTGTTGCTACTCTTAATTCAGGTAGTGACATTGAAAAGTACCCAGAGTCTGTCGGGAGACCACTTCCGGTAATAGAACTAAAAATAATGAAGCCTGATTCGAGTGAAGCAGAATTATTTGAGATTGGCGAAGTTTGTATTAAAGGTCCAACAATAATGCCTGGATATTGGCAGGATCCTGAGGCAACTGCAGCGATAATTAAAGATGGTTGGCTGAATAGTGGCGACGTTGGTTATGTCAATGATGAAGGTCTTTTGTTTATAACTGACAGAGCAAAAGATATGATTATTCGGGGCGGGGAGAACGTGTACAGTGTGGAAATCGAAAATCGCTTGGTTGAGCATCCTCTTATAAGTGAAGCAGCGGTAATCGGAGTGCCACATGCAATACTAGGTGAACAGGTTAAAGCTATTGTTCATGTGGAGAGTGGTGCTAAATTAAGTGAAGACGAGATAAAAGATTGGGTAAGAGAGACGTTAGCTGATTTCAAAGTTCCTGAGTTCATTGAGTTTCGAGATAGCTACCTGCCGCGTAATCCATCAGGGAAAATATTGAAAAATGTGTTAAGAGGGAAAGGCGAAGTGAGTTTCGAGCAGTCTGAGTTAGACTAGAATTAAGAGTAAATATATAGGGCCGTTGGCGCAGCTGGCAGCGCGCTTGCATGACACGCAAGAGGTCACAGGTTCAAGTCCTGTACGGCCCACTAGAAGACTGGAAAGGTAACCATTCGCCACCCTAATCCTTCAAAGACCTTTAGTTCTTAATGCTCTAGCTTGATTATTTTGTGTTCAGATTTTTAGTGGTGGTGGAATCCAGACTCTATAGTAAAATAAAGCTATAAGAACTTCGGCTACTTTTACACCTTGTTTTCTTGCTGTAGAGATGTAAAATCTTATTTTTGCAAATCTTTCTAATCCCTCAAATGTTCTTAGTCCTCCAGGATATCTTGTCTTGAAGTTTTGCTATCCGTAACTCAATTATTCCTTATTTCTTAGGTTCAGGAGTCTGCGAATAAATTGGACCACCCCAGTCAGTACAGCTTAAAGTCTTAGCCCGACTTTTTAGAAACGATACATGGATGCCATTCCAACCGTCACAACCTCCGTAGATATTCCCAATACCCAAACCTCATCTCAATTCACCCTAAGTAATGACTTGAGGTCACTATTGAAACCCCAATTTACTCTCGCTTCAATGTGTGATTGGACCTATGGGTCTGAATGTTTATCAGGACTAGCAAATACAAGTAGTTGTACTTGCGACATATTACAAGTAATAAATGCCAACTATCCCAGTTAAAAGATTATCAATGGGTTAAATGCCGGGCAAACTTAGGTCTTACGGATATTAGGAAGAAGCCTAATCAGACCATTATGACTATGGTCAATGATTATGGTATGATTAGATACATGGAAACCATGGCGATAAGCGAATTCAAGGCAACATGCCTTGCGGTCCTCGAGCGCGTTCGTCGAACGAGCCAGCCCATTCTGATAACGCGCCGCGGAGAACCGATAGCGGAAATAGTCCCTCCGATTCATCCGATATCTGGCAGGCGAGTGCTTGGGACTGCGGCCAAGCACGGTCGCATTTTAGGCGATGTGGTATCGCCTGTCGGATTGCCAGCAGATTGGGAGGCGCTCAAGGAGATGCCGCGAAGGACAGGCATGAAGCAGGGATCCAAGCGTTGAAGATTCTCCTCGACACCCATGTGTGGCTCTGGGCCATCTTAGAGCCATCGAAGTTGGGTAAAAGGGCAGCAGCAGTTTTAGAAGATGGTGAGAACGAGCTCTGGGTATCGGCTATCAGTGCCTGGGAAATCAGCCTTCTGGCTTCAAACGGTAGAATCGAGCTTGACGCACCTGTCGGGGAATGGATCGAGCGTGAACTAGGGAGCTTTCCGCTTCGAGACATTCCGATCCGTCGAGATATCGCTATTGAAAGTAATTTGGTTACACTGCCTAACCGGGATCCCGCAGACCGTTTCATCGTGGCCACGGCGGTGCTCGATGGGCTCATTTTACTAAGTGCCGACAACATGCTTCTCCAATCCGGAGCCTGCCAAGTCATGTCCGCAGCAAAATAGCGCACATAGCCACAGAGGACAAAGTCATTCCTTCACGCGGCTTCTGAGCAAAGAAGCTTTTGTAGATTCGTATTCGCCGGGTAATTACAGGTGTTTGTGGGCGTCGTCTCCACAAATGAGAGATGACCGCTCACAACGTTTTACTTGCTATCACCGAATTACCACCTTCGTCCACCACAGTCTTTAACCTGTAAATCTATTTGGAACCCACAATTCTTACAAACCATCTGCAGACTGTCCGGCGCTGGTCAATTGACCAGAGATCGCTGCTTGCTTCTCCTGTCACGTAAGACCACCTGCTCTACGTGCGGCTTCGTGCATCGCGACAACGTCTGCGCCGTGAACTTCTCAAGACAAGTGTCAACGGATAAAAGCTCGGCAAAGATGTCGAAGGTGCGACGATACTGACGCCAAGCAAAGAACGCCTAGACACCAGCAACATCTGGTAAGACAAGTTGATTATTATATGTTATGAAACCCTACTACCTCCATACACCAAATACGTTGTTGACCTACTCCGCATTGCCTTTCCAATAAGGGCAACTTAATAGAGGCATTTATCAGAGTGCAGTCAAAATGCTGTGTAGAGCCGTTTAAAATGCTGTTGAAATTGCCGCTACGATTTCTTGTCTAAGGGTTGTTCCATTGGGCAGAGTTAGCAAAAATTGCTGAAGCGGGGGAGTATTGAATAGTTGAATCTTTTTTAGTAAACATGCAGGCACTGGTTGTTTAATGTGTCTCTGGGACTTGGTGTAATTGTTAGTTTCAATTTGCTTTGATTTGAACGATAATTCGCCGCAGGTGGGCCAGTAAAAAAAAGTTATTTTCAAATATGTCTCTGACCAGCGCGAGTTCCCTAATCAGGTGCTCGCGATTTGTTTTAAAACCTGCTTACCAATAAGTCAGCTAGTAAGAGCGCTAATGTATCGAAGTTCTATACGAACTGCCACCGGTTTCAAGAGTTTTGAGCGTCCTAATTAACTGTCTCCTTAGTAGCTTGAATTTATGTTAGATCGAGACTCTGAGATTGAAGGACATCTAGGTAAGCTTGAGTCACTTGGTTGAAAGGTTTCTTCCCTGCAGCAAGTGCATCCACCCGTTAATTATCAGATGAATGTCGTAAACTGATTCTAATCATTTACGGAGGAGATTGAGATGTGGGTTGCAAAATCATTAACAGTTAGTGCTGAAGATCGTGAGAAGCTAGAACGAAGAGTAAGAGCTCAAACTACTTCGAATCGAGACCTCGAACGAGCGTAAGTTATCCTTTTAGCATCTGACGTTGTACCAAGTAGGAAGATTGTTTCTCTGGTTCAACTGTCCTCTCAAGCAGTGTGTAAGTGGTGACAACGTTCCAATGAAAGTGGTCTTGATGGGCTTAATGATGCATTCCGTCCAGGTCGTTCGCTTATTAAAGGTCCTGAAGAGCGTTTAGTCCTTATGGCTAAAGTTACCGAAGAGCCATCTGAAGTAGATTCGCAGTGGAGCCATTCAGCACTAGGTAAAGCAATGGCAAAAGAAGGGATTCCTAAGTCAAGTTCTCAAATTGGGCGGATCCTATCAGTTGACAAAGTCAAACCACATAAAGTCCAGGGGTGGCTAAAACGCAAGGATAGTCCCGAGTTTGGGGAATGTGCAGCAGATGTCTGTGAGCTCTAGCAAGCACCTCCAGAAAATGCTGTTGTACTTTCAATTGATGAAAAGACACGTATTCAAGCTAAGAGTCCCAAACATCCAACACAACATGTAAAACCTGGACAACCAGAGAAAAAAGAGTTTGAATACATCAGCCACGGTACTGCTTCGTTGATTGCTGCTACGGACGTAGCAACTAGAAAAGTTACAGTAACTGACATTATGTGCAATGACTCAATAAGTTCCATAGGGTTTTTAGAAGAGATTGAAAAGAACATTGATGAAAACTTAGCTATTCACATCGTGATGGACAATGGAAGCTCACATACCTCAAAAGCAACTAAAGCCTGGTTGGCAGAGAACCCTAGATTTATAGTTCACCATACTCCTGTACATGCAAGCCAACTTAACCAAGTAGAGGCATTCTTTTCAATACTCACACGTAAACTACTACGCATTGGACAATTTGAATCACTGCAAGATCTGGTAGATAAGATACTGAAATTCATTTATTACCACAGCTAAACTGCAACACTATTCAAATGGGTCTACGACGCTAAGAGGAATATGGCCTAATTTTATTTATATTATTTATGCGAGGTACCACTAGGAACTAAATACACAAAGATGCAACTGAGGACATTACCAAAGTGCTACCTGCCTTGGAAAGGGATGTCTGAGGAGTTTACGATCTTTTGTAAGGAGTGTCCAACCGTGTTCCACGGCTGTAGCGTAGATAATACGGTCAGCAGGGTCACCAAGAAAAGTTGAAGCTAGGACTACAGCTGTGTCGGCAATAGCAGGTGTGATTCCTATGGTTCTGACATCTTCTGCAATTGCCTCCAGCCAACTCCGGATGGGGATACTTACAACAATACGTTCATTTTTAGCCATCCATGCAAGTTCATACCAAGAAATTGTTGAAACAGCGAGTTCGTCAGCAGCAAGAATCGCTTTACGAGCTTTGGAGCTCAGTCTTTCTGGTTCTGATGACCACCAGTGAACGACATGCGTGTCAAGCAAGACAGTCGTCACAGTACATTCCAATGCTCCTGAGTGGAATAGAGGTCATCATCTTTAGGTGCAGCAGTGTGTGCAATACCGGACAGTTTTCCTTTGAGTGAGTGAGGACCTTTAGCTGGCACTAATCGAGCAACCGTATGGCCGTACCTAGTTATCTCTATTTCATTTCCAGCGACAACTTCGTCGAGAAGGGCAAGAAGAGTTGTCTTTGCATCAGTGGCGGTCAGTTGACGAATCATATAGTCATTATACTAGACGTATAGTCGCCACGGATGCACTACTTAAGATTTGTCACGTCTTTGATGGTCTGGTTGTTTGAGTTTTCGATTGATTTGCGTGATTGTCCTAGCTGTGTCGATCGTGGTTCTAATGACAGGTTGAACCTTAAAACTTGGTTTTCACTTTTGACAAAAGTTGATTGTTATATGCGATGACACTCGATTAGCTCGATATTCCCATAGTATTTGGGAACTGTTCTAGACTGCTCGCCATGAACGTACTATTTAATAGCGGTATTTATCAGAGTGTAGTCAAAATGCTGTGTAGAACCGTTTAAAATGCTGTTGAAATGGCCGCTACGATTTCTTGTCTAAGGGTTGTTCCATTGGGCAGAGTTAGCAAAAATTGCTGAAGCGGGGGAGTATTGGATGGTCGACACCTTTCTATTTGCATCAACCGCAAAAACTACGCATCCATCAATCGTTGACCCAGGAGCTAGGCTCAAATTAGATGCGAATGCAGGACACCCTTGAATTGTGTCACCAATACTCGAATTATATGACGTGCCAGCTGAATCTATGACAGTTGCGTCAACACTAGGAGTTGGTTGGATTGTAGTTGTTCCATTATTGGTAATCTTAAATTCAATTCCAACGAGATTTGTGCCAGCGGCGGGAGTTGAAAATTGGTCTCCTGGTGATGCAGGATCAATTACTCTTGATGCGACAATTGAAATGTTATAGCCTTGCGTAGAGTCACTAATGTTTATAGACTGTCCAACGTTGGCAGTCGTAACTGTTCCAATATGTTTCACTGCATCGTGTACAGCAACGCCTGCAACAACGATTAAAGAATAAAAAACGATCGAACCCAGAATTCCTAATATTCCAAGGATAAGACCAGCAGTTCCAAGACCGGATGACCTGCCTGCTCGTTTTGCTTTAGAGCGAGAAGATACACCAAAAATAACGGCTAATAGCGAACCAAGCCCACCAAGCCAAATTATTCCGAATATAAGAGATGCAACTCCGAGACCACCTCCATCATTTGCAGGTGGCATTGGAACACCGTACCCCTGTGGTGGCATTTGAGGTTGTGGATACTGAGGTGGCATTGGAACACCGTACCCCTGTGGTGGCATTTGAGGTTGTGGATACTGAGGTGGCATTGGGGCACCGTATCCTTGCTGTGGTGGCATTTGAGGTTGTGGAAACTGAGCTGGCATTGGGGTACCGTATCCTTGCTGTGGTGGCATTTGAGGTTGTGGATACTGAGGTGGGGGAGGATTATTTTCGTAGCTCATGTTCCAGATACTATCATTTGGTTTTGATCTTTGCACAGGGCAAGTCTCGACGAGTCTATTCCATTCGAAAATGTGAGGTATTAGACATTAGAGTGTCAAAATGTTATGCATTGCTCCAGCTACCCAGAATCTACAGTTATGCAATCCATTTAAGTAAGCTCAATTTTCTAACGAGTTTGTTTTAGGAAAATCGACTCGAGATAATTTCAAAAGACTTATAGCTACTATTTTCTGATTTTAGTCTCTAGAGTTGTGTGTGTATATTTTATGTCCCAAAAAATTAATGAATCTGAAAAAGGCCGTGCAGTCTTATTCTAGAGTTTGGAGATATGAGATTACAATCTCTTCTTCAGCAGCCAAGATCTTTGGCTGAGTTTGTTCTGACGAGCGAAGATTATGAATGAACCTAAAGTTTTAACGATATTGATCATAATAATTGCGGCAAAACTACGTAAACTCGATCGAGTTGGATAAGGCCAAAAGTAGAAACATTCATTTTAGTGTAAGATCCAAGTAGGTCACATTCAAAACCGAAATTAGGTGGTATTGATTACTAGGTAAAATACACGCTTAAGTTATATAAAGCGTTACCAGCCACAGTTGTAATTTTAGATTAGTTTTCGAAATTTATGAATCACTAAAAGAACAATCGTCAAAAATTGTCCATTCGCCAACGAACTTTGTAGGCATCTAAATCTTTACCATGTCAAAACCGGTGATAGTTAATATATCGTTATGTGCGGTTGCGGTCATTTCTATCGAATACTTGCCTGATGCTGAGGAGCCCGATACATAGACAACCGTTGATATGGCAAATGACACTACGGTTGAACCATTTACATTAATAGTCGGATTCACACTGTCTAAATAAGTTACTTTTGATGCACCATAGAGTGGCGAAGCCGAATTAAATGTAACTTTTGGAGCTATGGAGGACCACCACTGTTGGTTGGAGTGAACGCCAGAATAAATACCGTCGGCGAATAGGGTGACTGCAGCAACTTCAGCATCTGTTGGTGCTGTGCTTTGCGACCACGATGTACTCACATTTCCAGTAATTGTAAGAATCCCAAGTGGAAATGGTAGGATAGGGAATTTGAAGGCGGCAGCAGCACTTAAAGAAGGGCTAGCTGGAACTTGAAGAACTGATTTTGGTCTTAGAGCGCCCGTTACCGGCATACCATTTGGAACGGCTGAAGCTAGTTTTGCAAAAACTAAGTACCGATGGTTAGTAAGAAAGAGGGCATTTATAGGCCAACAAGTATCTAATACTAAGCTCGAATATGGTGTCGAAGGAAGCTGAGTACCCGCAGAAACTATTTCGTGAGACGTAACATTAAAAAAGTAAGTGTCACATGGTGTTTCATAAATAATTTGGTCTCCTGCATTAAGGCTTGGAATGTGACTGAACCAAGTTACGTCGTGGGCAGACAAAATTGAAGTACCTGGCTGACCTGGCCATACAGTTGATGGAAGGTGGCCAATTGCAACATTAAGTTCAGCATCGGTTGTTCCGTTTACTACGGGAGCCTCTCTTAATCCTATTGAAGAGATTGAAATAATTCCTGCTGGTTGTGGAGCATTATCATTTTCTGGTGGAGGGGTACATGATATTGGTTGGTTGGGACCGTATTTTTGCGCTTGCGCTATTTTAAGGTTTTCTTGGTTAATCAATTCTGACCCTACATGGTTGGACCGATAGTAGAAGTACGCGATGTGAAATCCTATTCCTGCAGCAGCCCCAATCATCATCAGTGCAACAAACCACAACAGTACTCGTAAGTTAATAGATTTTAAAATCCGGGAAGCCATTCTCACTCTTTATAATACTTGACATGCTGCGAGTTGTCATATCAAAGTCTCGTTATGCAATCACAAAATCATAAATATTTGAACTTTTGACCTATTTTGACTGGATATTTGATTTATTAGGAAATATAATTTTAAAACGGCTACGTAAAGTCTACTTTTTCTGGATTTAATCTGCAACTAAACAACTTTGCAGTTTTATTCAGATATGAGAGAACTGCCTGTGCCAATTTGGTCATTTCGTAAACTTGGCGCGGTGACTTGCAACTATAGGGAGAATGAAAGTAAATCACAAATAATTACTATGTTTAATTAGCTAACGAAAAGTTGGGTAAGATTTTAAGAGTTTATGGAAGAATCCACAGTGCATAGCGGCGAGTCTGAAGCTGACGTTGCGAATATTTTTAAAGATGTGGCGCGTCATAGCAAGATGTTTGAAACAACTTGTTACGTTGTAATTGTAATGGCTTGTTGTTTTGGAGCAGTTATTCACGTATATATAAGGTCGCCACTCTGGTTGGATGAAGCATTAACAATTTCAATAGCTCGGGAACCGGTTTCTCTAATACCTCATTATTTGAAACATGATGGTGCACCTCCTCTCTTTTATGTAATGCTCCATTTCTGGCTTTATTTTGTTTCTGATACTCAGGCCTCTGCAAGATACTTTGTTTCTCTCATAGGTCTTGCAAATATTCCTGTTGTGTACTTTGTTGGGAAAAAAATTGAAGATTCACTATCGATAAAAAAGAACAGATCTCTCTCATGGACTTTGATTGTACTTATATTAACTTCACCCTTTGATGTTTATTACTCAACAGATGTTCGCATGTACGGCCTGTTAATTTTATTGACCGGATTTGGTATTATTGCATTGCTAAAGGTACAAGAGAAGCCGACGGTTTTAAATGTTGGTGCACTCAGCCTTGTCACCGGACTTTTGTTGTACTCGCACTATTGGGCCTTATATCTGATCTTTGTCGTCGGACTTGGGCTTGCGATCGGTTTTATTATTTCAAACAAAAAAAGAGAAATAGCATATTCGATTGTTGGAATTGTTATTGGATGTTTGACGTTTATTCCATGGCTTCCAATATTCATGTTTCAAACTAAACATACCGGTACTCCATGGGCAAAGACAACAGGTTTCGCGGCCGTCATCCATACTGTAACTCAGTTTGCCGGTGGGCCAACGACATCAGGAAGACTTGTTGCACTTATATATTTTTTCATAATTATTTTGTCAATATTTGGAATGACATACTCCCAAACTGAAATTTTACTAAATCTGAAAACAGTAAAGGGAGTGCGGGCGTACTTTCTAGTATTTCTGGCTTCATTAATACTGGCTCTAGTCGGCGGAATTATAAGTAAAAGCACGTATTCTGATAGATATACGTCCATTGTTTTCTTGCCATTACTTGTCGTAGTAGCGTATGGATTTAGAATTATAGGCTCAAACCGAATTAGAGTAGGAGCCATAACAGCCGTTGCAGTTTGTGGTGCAGTAGCCTCGTGGCCAAATGCTGTAAATAGCAGGAGCGAATCACAACTTGTTGCTTCATATATAAATTCGAAAAGTAGTTCGGGAAGCCTGGTCATATACTGCCCAGATCAATTGGGTCCAGCAGTAAGTGAGCTTGTCACCGCTAACGTTAGACAGTACAGTTTTCCAAACTTTGGCGATCCTCATTTTGTTGATTGGGTTGATTATGCGGCAAGGAATAGATCAGCTAATGTTGATCAATTTGTAAATAAAATCATTGCTATGGCGAACAGTAAGCCTGTATTTTTTGTGTGGGAAGAGGGTTATCTGACCTTTGGTACCGCCTGTGAGACGATTGCGGCAGATTTACAGGCACGATACGGTCAAAGTATACAAGCAGTAAGCGATCAGCCACTCTTGTACTATGAGCATGAGCACCTAAGTGTTTATGGAAATTTGAAAAAACTACGGTAATGAGTTCTACGCAAAAGAAACTTTTTCACAGAATAAAAAGTTTACCGCTTAAAGAGGTTTTAGTTCCCTTTTTTCTATCTAGATTATTTGTTTTATCCGCTTTAGTTGTAGCACATGAAGTAGTAATAAAGACAGCTGCAACTAACCCCAAAACGTTAGCTCTTTATCATGAGAGAATTTTTGGTTGGGATGCTGGATACTATATACAAATTGCAACCTCTGGTTATGGGTCACATTTAAATAGTTCAATTAGGTTCTTTCCGCTTTTCCCTTTAGTTGGAAAGATTTTTAGCTTGATTTCATTTATTCCAACTAAGTATTCGTTACTTATCATTTCAAATGTGGCCACTTTGGCCGCAGGATTTGTGATTTACGAAATAGCAGCAACAAAGTTTTCGAAAAAAGTAGCATCCCTTGGAGTCTGGATCTGTTTGTTCGCACCCGCAAGTTATGCTCTGGTCGCTGGGTATTCGGATTCATTGCTAATTCTTCTCGAATCTGTGGTAATACTAGCTGCCACCAAAAGAAGGACAGCAATTGTACTTGCAGCAGGATTTTTAGCTGGATTAGACAGACCAACCGGAGTTGTTTTATCCATTTTTATCTTCTTTGAGTACCTCACTTATTTTCATCGACAGAAGGTTCCGATTTTAAAGTCAATATTTAGGGCATTACTCCCTTCAATTGGCCCCGGATTGGGTACAGTCACGTTTTTGAGTTACGCGTTATATAGATACCATGATTTTTTTGCGCCACTTTCAACCCAATTAGGGACGAATCACAGAGGAAGCTTTACCGACCCATTTGTGAATGCGGTCGATTCCGTAAAAGAAGTGTTTACTGGCCATATTGGGTCTTTTATGCACTTACCGTGGGTTGTAGTAGCAATATTTATTTTGATGCTTGGAATCAAAAAAGTGCCATTTAACTGGTCACTGTATGCGGGCGTGTCACTTATCTTAATCTTGATATCAAAAAATCTCGATGGCTTTGAACGATATTTAGGTGACATTGTTCCGTTGCTTGTCGTCGGGGCTTATGAAACAGACAAGGTAAAACAAGAGAAAATAGTGGTAATGTTACTGGCAGTAACCATGATGACATACTCGGTGTTGGCGCTATTAGGCGTTTATACGCCCTAGTAGTATAAGTTGACCAACTTCTTGAAATGCTGCTTGGTTGAGTAATTATCGAATAGAGTTAATATATTGAGAGTTTGTCTTATTTCAAAAAAAGTTTCTAGATTCAAATGTTAAGTTAGGTGAGTTTAAATTAAAGATCAAGGTTTAAGCGAAAGTGCTTTACGCAAGAAAATAACGATAATAGGTGCTGGTCCTGCTGGTTTGACCGCTGCGGTTAAGTCAGTGGAGAGAGACGCTGATGTAACTGTTTTAGAGGCTGACAATATTGTTGGCGGAATAAGTAGAACCGTTACGAGAGGTGCATGGAGATTTGATATTGGTGGGCACCGATTCTTTACGAAAGTACCCGAAGTTGAAAAATTTTGGCACCAAATTCTTCCAAGTGACGATGAATTTTTAGTAAGACCGAGGTTGTCAAGAATATATTACAACGGAAAGTTTTTCGACTATCCTCTCCAGCTGGTGAAGGCTTTAAAGTCTTTAGGCTTTTTTGAGACATTAATGTGTGGTCTATCTTTGATGTACTATAAAGTCTTTCGACCTAAGGATCGTTCGACTTTTGAGGGTTGGATGATCGCTAGATTTGGCAAACGACTCTATAAGACATTTTTCAAAACATACACTGAAAAAGTATGGGGAATTCCTGCTGATCAGTTGCAGGCCGATTGGGCAGCACAACGCATAAAGAATCTGTCAATTACTAAGGCGATATTGCACTCTATTCCTTTTTATGAAAGCAAAGAAAAGGTAACTAGCTTGATAGAGGAGTTTTTGTATCCTGTGAAAGGTCCAGGCATGATGTGGGAAAGAGCAGCTGAACTTGCAACATCAAAGGGTGCGTTAATTAGCATGGACTCTCCAGTCGTAAAAGTTGAAGTAAATAACAAACTTGCCGTCAAAGTTGTATTTGATTCTCCTGAGGGAGAAAAGCAAGTCTTATGTGATGAGCTAATATCGTCAATGCCTCTGTCTGAACTTGTACGAGCACTTGATCCAAAACCACCCACAGACGTAATTGAAGCAGCTGCCAAATTAAAATATCGTGACCATGTTACGGTCGCCATTGTAGTTCCGGGAGAGTCCAGTTTTCCTGATAATTGGATTTATGTTCATGATCCGCGTGTTCTCGTAGGG
>JAJYFT010000142.1 GCA_021790815.1 Actinomycetes bacterium | reverse complement strand
TTGAGTTCAATCTCGACCTCATGGCTATCTCACTTGGGGATAAGTTGAGGCCACATGTTAAAGCACATAAGTCAAGCCAAATAGTGAGCGATCAGATCAAACATGGATCTACTAAATTTACTGCCGCAACACTTAAAGAAGCAATTGCTCTTACCCGAGTCGATGGGGTAAAGAGCGTTCTATTGGCGAATGAAACTCTAAATGAAGTTAAGTTATTTGAACTAGCAGGCTCGGGAAGCATAAAGGAAGTTGAAGTAATCGTAGCAGTTGACTCAGCTGAAACAATTGAAGTCGCAAAAAAAGCAGGAATTTCAAACGTATTAATTGATGTCGATGTTGGATTACCTCGTTGTGGATGCAACGCGGATGACGCAAACGATTTAGCGCAGCTTGCAAGAAGTAAAGGACTTAATGTTAAGGGTGTGATGGGTTACGAAGGACATGCCGTAGGTTTAGAGGATAGACAGGTGCGAACCAGCGAGGTTTTGAAATCTATGGAAATTTTAAAAAGAGTTCACGAAAGTGTTGGAGGAGAGCTAATTTCAGCTGGGGCAACTGGGAGCTTCGATATAAATCTTGCTGCTAACGATATTCAAGCTGGCTCATATGTTTTCATGGATGGCGCCTATTCGAAATTGGATTTAGGGTTTAAACAGGCGCTCTACGTTCTTTCAACAGTAATTTCAGTGTCGAAATCAGGATGGGCGGTTTGCGATGCTGGTTTGAAAGCGTTTGGAATGGACCACGGCAATCCGTTTGTTGAAGGTTTTGATTTATGGTTCTGTTCCGATGAACATACTACGTTTTCGTCTAAAAGTGCAGATGGTTTTCCAAAGGTGGGAGATTTAGTGAAAATGTATCCAGCACACATTGACCCAACTATTGCATACCACGACCAATATTTCATGATAAACGACAACAAAGTGGTTAGTACTTATAAAATTGATATGCGTGGATGGTAACTGTAGCCTCAAGTCAAAAGAGCGATTAAGAGTGTCAAAATTCCTATTGCGCAACCGCCTATGCTTAATGCATGCCAGCCGTATAACTGATAAACGACTCCACCAATAACTGAACCCGAAGAAGCACCGATAAAGTAACAAAACATATACGCACTGTTTATTCGGCTTCTTGCTTTAGAATTTAATCTAAAAATCACGCCTTGACTAGTTATCTGCATAGTTTGAACAGCCGCGTCTAGGGCTATTATTCCTGCAATAACTATAAAGACGGACATACTTGAGAAGTAAAGTAGTAAAAAGGATAAAATAAGAAGCACCGCACTTAGAACTGTATTTTGTTTAAATTTATTCGAGTCGACATTTCGACCCGCAAAGTTTGCTGCAACTATCCCAACCAGACCGACTAATCCAAATAGGCCGATTTCTGCATTTTGGTATCTAAAAGGTGGTTTAGAAAGTAAAAAAGTTAAGGTAGTCCATAACGCACTAAAACAAAAAAATGTTAACGCACCCAGTAAAGATCGAACCCTAAGTGTTTTTTCTTGTAAAAAGATCTTCCAGGTGGAATTCAATAAATTGAAGTAAGAAGATTCATTTCTTTTTGTATCGCGCGGTAATGAGAATCTTAAAACTAAGCCAAGTGCAATCATAAAAAAAGCACTCAAGAAGTAGACGGTCCTCCAGCCAAATATCTGCGAGATAATTCCTGAAAATGTTCTAGCCAAAAGTATGCCACTTAAAAGTCCTGACATTACTCGTGCTACAACTTTCCCTTGGGTATCATCAGGGGCTAAGTCAGCGGCAAACGGAATTAAAATGTGAGTAATAACTGATGCTGACCCAACTATTACCGAAGCAAGAGCAAACTCAAGAAAATTCTTCGAAAGTCCAGTCCCAAGAAGCGCTACACTAGCAATTGTCAAAATAACTATTGAAAGTTTGCGCCGCTGAATTTTATCTCCAAGAGGCACTACGAATAGTAGCCCAAAAGCATAACCTACCTGGACCATTGTGACAAGTAAACTTGCTTGAGCGGTGCTTAAGTGCAATTCTTTTGATATTGAAAAAAGTAAAGGTTGTAGGTAGTAAAGATTAGCTACTGCTAAACCTGTGGCAACTGCTAAAAGCAGAATTAAGCCTTTAGATATCGTGTTTTTTGTTCGTGCAGTCATTTTCTGAACTTAGTTATTTTTAAATATCGTATCTAGGTTTGCGAGAAATTTGTTAACTACTTCATTTTGACTTTTAAGTAGGCTATTTCCATTTGAGACAAGGGAATCTCGGCTATTTTGATTGGTTAAAAACCAATTAACTTCCTCTTCGAGAGTTGAGATTGAATCAGCGAAAAGACCAGCATTGTACTGATCCACTATCGCATGTGAAACTGTATTTTCAACTGTAATTATTGGAGTTTCGAGAAGCATCGCATAAAGAGTGTTTATCCCAATTGGCGAGTTACTTGAGAAGTCAACAAAGATTTCGGCACTATTAATGAGTCTTAGCTTTTCTAGGTGGGTTACCTCTCGTTCTTCAAGCCAGAATCGTTCACTGCTAAAAATGATTGATCTATTTTGTTGCACGAATAAGGTAGGCATAGATTTGAAGCGCGAAGCTAGTGAAGAACAAAGTTCGAATGGGTTTACTAAATCGCTACCGAAATAGGTTTTATTTGAATTTGAAATAACCGCAATAAAGTGGTCTGATGGAGGTTTTAAAATAGAAGCTTTCGCCTGACTCAGGTTTATGCTAATTGGGATTTGTACTTCAACAACATGTGAAAATCCATTATGTTTTAGGAGGTTTGTTTCTGGACTGGAAACACTAAGCAAAGTAATATCTTGCACAAGTCGGTTATGGTAATGTGTTGGGGCAAGAGAAGAGTTTGTCAATGGCAGCTGGACAAAGTTAAGACCCGCACTGGTTCTTAACTGCGACAACATTGTTTCAGTTGTCGGACCTACAAAAACTACTAAGTCTGGTTTTAAATCTGTTATGAAAGAGTTTAGATCCGGTATGTATGGAGTTAGCAAGTATTCATCGAGTTCATCTTTAAGGTTTTGAATTTCAGAGATAGTATTTATCTGGTTGACGCCCTGTTTTAATGCCTCTAGGTAAAGTTCTCTTCGTAACCACTGTTGGCCAACAGTTCCATTTATGCGGGTTACTTTGAAGACACCATCATAAGTGGTAAATGCGGGACCAGAATCAGTTAACAAAATGTTAACTTCATAATTAAGACTAAGCGCACCGCAGATAGTTCTCAAAATCGTTGATTCTTCGCTTTTTTCTCGATCCTCCCAAATTGGTGAGAGGATGACAACATTTCGCTTGTTAATTCGAAATGTCAATTCAGCTACCTTTTTTCCCAGGCTGTTGTTTTTTCAACGGCTTTTTTTCTGCCAGTTGCTTAATTGGTGCTCCTTGTTTAATAGGTGTATTGTTTGTTGCTGTTCGTCTAGGCGTCCTAGCAGCTTTTGCCTTTCCATCGTCGCTAGTTGTTTTAGGAGCGGTAGGCAGAGAAGGTTGTCGTGAATTAAGCGTATCTAAAGCTAAAATTTCACTATTTTGAAGTCTAGCTTCACTCTTAAGAATCATTGACTGAGATTCAACAAGTAGATCTAAGTCATCACGCAATTTTATGACGTACCTACTTAAGAGTCGTTGATCTTCGACGAGAGTCGATGTAAGTTTTCTTTCATCGTCTAAGTACCCTCGTAAAATAGCCAAAAATGCTACAGACAATCTTCTTGAGGCTATCTGTACTGTTCTCTTTAAGCCAGAAGAAGACTTCATTCGAATACTTAGAGACGACAGAGAGGTCCCATGGCCCTGGGTGGCAATCGTGCTTGGATCCTCTTTCTGATCCCCATCAGTCACGTTATTTTTCGGTGAAAACACAACTTTTGAGTTATTTTCAATCTGACGGTTAGATTTACTTGTACTAGATTGACCTCGTTTTAAGTTTTCTACTATTTCTCTTGCTTCAATAGGCTTCATATAACTCCTTATTACTCGAGTCCATACCATGGATTAAAACGACTTAACAGCGGATGGAAGAATGGATCTGGATTTTTAAGTACATCTCGCCACTTGCTTCGGAAAAGGTCGGCTTCTTTAGAGTCATTTGCCTTGCCTCTGCTCTTGGATTCTAAGTGGTAAAGTTCACAAGCTGAGTCGATCGCAACTCTAAGCCCGATTTTTTGAAGACGGAGGCAGTAGTCAATATCGTTAAAGGCAACCGAGAAATCTTCGTCAAACCCTTGTAACTTGTTGAAGTGCTCTCTCTTTGTTGCGAGGCACGCTCCAGTAACCGCTGACACATTCCGAAGTGATTTAGCTAACCCCGAATATCCTGGATCGTTGCTTGGAAGATCTCGAAATATATGGTCAATGAATCCATTAAGACCTAATACAATACCAGCATGCTGGACTTTATTGTCGGGGTAGAGAAGTCTCGCTCCTACGGCCCCTATGTTGTCCCTGACAGCATGACTCGCCAGCTGCTTTAACCAGTTATCAGATTTTCCAATAATATCATTGTTTAAAA
>JAJYFT010000141.1 GCA_021790815.1 Actinomycetes bacterium | reverse complement strand
TTACCCCTGAGTTTAAGGAACGGGCAGTTAGAATGGTTGCCGAAATAAGAGAAGTACCAGGTGAAGGCATGGCGCTATTACTTGTATATCTAACCAATTAGGTATATCTAAAGGCTCTTTAAGGAACTGATTTACAAAAGATGAGGCGATTAAAGCTATTCGTTTTGGACTATCAGATAGTGAACGAGAAAAACTTGTTAGGCTTAAGCGAGAACTCAAAGAGATGAAAAGGGCTAATGAGATCCTAAAGGCTGCTGCGGGTTGTTTGAGGGCAAAGCTCGACTGCTTGACAAGTAATCGATTTTATAGACCAGTACCGCCATATTTAAGGAGTCGAACTAATTTAAAGAGTTTTGGAATTTGCTCCTTCAACGTATTACGCAGCCAAATCACTTAAAAGACAAGATAGGGACTTAACTCATGATGACCTTAAGTTGAAAGTTAAGCAGGTATTTAAAGAGCGGTTCACGCTATTAAGAGAAAACGTCACTTTGAGCTACTTAGTCACGTTTAGTAGCAAGACTAACCAGGTAGCCGTTTTAATGAAAGAGCTCGGACTCAAAGGAATTTCAATTCCGAAGAAAAAGAAAATGGTAACTACGGTCTCGAATATAAATGATGGCCATTAGACCTTCTTAATAGGGACTTTAACGCAAATGCCTCAAAATACTAAGTGGTTTCCCGATATCACCTATGTCTTGGTGAACAAGACCTTCTTATAAGTCGCATTTGTTGGTGATGTCTATTCGAGAATGATAGTTAGCGAACATCTCCCGTTCTTTAAAAACCAACCTTTTCCTCCAGGCTTTAGAGATGGCAATTAGCTTAAGAGACATATCAGATGATCTGATACACCATAGTGACAGAGGTTCTCAATATCTATCACTTACACATTCTGAAAGACTAAGGAGATGCAGGTATAACTGCATCTGTTGGCTCCAAGGGAGATTCATGCGATAATGCTTTCACAGAAGCGCCAATAATTTATACAACAGAGAAGTTATCTTTCACGAAGACCCTTTTTTCAAAACATCAGAACTGGAAACGGCTACTGCTTCATGGGTACTTTGGCTCAACACAAAACGTCTCCATAGTGCTTGTGGATTTATCCCACCAACAGAGTTTGAAACAAACTACTATAATGGAATAAATAAGGGCAAAGAAGTTGCCTAAAAGTTATAAACTGAGTCTTTATAAATTCCAGTGTGTATCAGTCTTCATTAGCCTAATACGACTACCTTCTTGAACTCTGACATTAAAGCAATCACTTCTTGGCAAAAAGACTCAACTTTTTAAATCCTATTCGGTTTTATATTTCAAGATCTCCATTAATTTCTCTATCTGAGTAATTACCTGCAGCCATTTTCTCGACAATCCCTCATTAGGAATCCATTCCAAAACATCATTTTCACTCCTCTTACAAAGAGTTGCAAATACTTTTGTGATTACAAACCTCTTTGCCACCATAAATTTCAAAATCCGCCCGAACAATAGAGCTTGAATTCTTATCAAGTTTAAGTTCTAAAAAGCAGCTAAATTTTAAAATCAGAGATCCTCCATCAAACAACTTTATCATTTTAGCTGGCGCTACAACCAAAATCTCAATAGCCCTGAACCTATGAGGGGACGGTGCTAGCTAAGTTACTAGGTTCTAATTGATTTGGTTTCCTCCTTGATGCCTCAGCTTTTTGAAGAAAATAATAAAGGGCAAACCCGAAGCCTATGCAGGCCGCCAAATCAAACGATGCCCTCAGTCTTGGAGCTCCGGAAGAGAATAGACCCGAGAAAGTATCCCAGCTGGCCATAAATAAAAAGTACTTTATGTAATCGACATCTTTCATCCGTGAAATAAAAATCAAACCCATCAGGGAAACAAAGATATACCAGGGCAAAGTATCATTAATTAATCTGATGTGCCGAAGGTCAGAAGTTTCAGCAGGCACAGCCATTTGGGGGCGTAATTGAAACATTATTTCTATATTTCTCTTGAAAGTTTTAGCGATCACTGTTGGATGAGCATCAATGTTGTTTATCCCTAAGATAGCCAATTGATGGTCCCACTTAACCTCGTTATTTTGCAGAGGCCAGTACTTACGAAATTTCGGATCGAAAACAGGATCGACGAAGGAATTCGAGCTTTGGGAGAAAGAAGAATATTCACTTGCCAAATTAAATCCATCAGATGTCTCCATTACTGGAGCACCTAATGCAAAATAGTTACGAAGGATCCAAGGCAATACAATAAGAACGACCAGTGCCAGGCACTTCGCGGCCTTCCTTACTCCAGCTTTTTTTAAAATTAATAACAGCGTGATTACAACAAGAACTTCGGTCCCTGGTTTAGTGAGGACTAGCAAGCCACAGGTTGCGGACATCAAAAAGTAGTTATGTTTCGAATAAAATTTAGCCGCTAATAATAATAAAAGTAATAGCAGTGGCTCCGATAAAGGAACGAAGGTGTTGGAAAATAATGGAGGATAGGTGATAAAAATTAAGGAAGCTGAGATCCCTCCGAACCTAACACTCCAATCTGACTTACTTCTCGCAAACTTTTCGCTAATAGCCTGAACTACTAACGAATAAATCAACAATGAGTCCGCAAAAGAAATAACGGAATTGACTATTTGGGCAACAAATATGTGTGAGCAAAAAAACAAAAATGCGACTGCGAGAACCAAAGGATAAAGCGGTGGGCGCCAGGCTGTGGCATGAAGCAATGTAGTATGGATCTCTGGAAAATGATCTGAAAACCCTTTTCCATTTGCAACATTTGTGGCAATCTGAAAGTAATTCGATGCGTCGCTACCGAGCCTCACATGGGAATAAAATCTCAGCCCAATTGTTAATTCAGCCATACCAGATAAAACGGCGATAAATGTTTTCCACACTTTGTTCTAACGCAGTTCTTTTCTTTCATGCTCCAATTTGAGCTCATGAACCGGCCAATTAGGTACTCTCGCCTTCCAATGGTGAGGGACACTTGGATTAGATCTGGACGCTAAATGAGGACTCAACGTTAAGTTTTTCGAAACTAAAGCACTTGCACATGTGTAACTTCCCGAAGGATCGTACTCCGCAGTTGGGCCGAATTCATCGATTCTATTTCCAGGTGGACCATTATGCCAGATCATAAAGTTATGTGCTGGTGAATTACCAGTAATCACTGACGCTCCCCCAGACCCCAAGAATTGAACAAAAAGATGCACGTCAGGGACAAAATTAGACTGATCTTCAAAAATTGAATTATATAGACATGATAGCACACGTCCAAAATTTAAGAAATTAATCGGATTTGCCAAAATATTTCGCCTAACTTCGGTGGTGAACATTTCTGAAACCTGATTTCAAATCTCACCAGCAGTAATGCTACACCCATCAGAAATCACTGAAAGTATCACAAGTTTTAATTTACTCATATAGTTTCGGTGGATCCAAGATTAATATAGCCCATATCTATGGACTCCAATTACACTTTTCCTGCACCTTTTTAATTAACGATTCAAATAGTTGAGTCCGCTGATATTCTCTTTTAAAGTTTCAGGATTCAACGTCGAAGGGCAACTCAATTCGTGCAAGTTTGAGTAGTTCATTTTGACTCCATAGTGCATTTCATATGGACAGAAAAAAGTAACTCCCTTAGGCCGATTAGGTTACCACCTTCCGTTCCAATTCGACGAGAACCACTTATCAGAAATTATCCTATACTCCCGAAACATTAGGCACTCGGTTTTTTGGCTAGGTCTATTTCGAGGTATTCGAGTATCAATCTTTGATCTTTAGTTAGCTCGCCAATGATTTCAGTATCGCCGTATGTCCTTACTTTTAAGCTCTTTAATAATAACATGGCTTCTTCAAATTGGTACTTGTTTTTCAATTTGTCTCGTATCTCAATGAAAATAATGAGGGATATAAAACTTATGAACAGGTACCATTTGAGTGTACTTTCTTGATGCACCCTAAGAGGTAGTATCTCTAAGTCGTCTTTTAGGAATCCAAATAGCTGTTCTGCTATTTGTCGTTCGTAATATAGTTTAAGTAAGTTGTTTTCTTCAATTTCACTTGAAGATATAAGAATGAACATTCCTTTTGTAATGAGATCAAAATCAGAGTTAGCATCAGCGGTTATTTGTTCATCAAGTATTTCAAGCAAGTACTTGGTTGATTTTTCAGCTTTAGTTTTGGGATCTAAGACAATGTAGTGATACACACTGGAATTTATAAAGACTCAGTTTATAACTTTTAGGCAACTTCTTTGCCCTTATTTATTCCATTATAGTAGTTTGTTTCAAACTCTGTTGGTGGGATAAATCCACAAGCACTATGGAGACGTTTTGTGTTGCGCCAAAGTATGCATGAAGCAGTAGCCGTTTCCAGTTCTGATGTTTTGAAAAAAGGGCCTTCGTGAAAGATAACTTCTGGGCTGAAATGCCGACGGTTTTAGGTGACATAGACACACAACAATAGAGTTCGAGATAAGCTCAAACTAATGCCACTATCTAATTGGACTTCAAATTTAAGGTTTCTAAATTTTGCTGCAA